>NZ_JBHXRX010000054.1:0-59024 GCF_042714995.1 Streptomyces sp. NPDC058665 | reverse complement strand
CCGCGGGAGAGGGCGGGCCTTCCGCCGTAACCAGGTGCCGGTGCGCGTGCGGTGGTGCCGTGGTCAGCCGACCGCGGGAACCGGCACGTACACGGCGAGCGCCGCGGCCAGTTCCTCGTGGACCTGCGCCTTCAGCAGCGTGCCCTCAGGAGTGTGCTCCTCGGAGACCACCTCGCCCTCGGCGTGCACCCGCGAGACCAGACCGCCGTCCGTGTACGGCACCAGGGCCTCGACCGTGATCTCGGGCCTGGGCAGCTCGGTGTCGATGAGCGCCAGCAGCTCGGCCATACCGGCGCCGGAACGCGCCGACACGGCGATCGCGTGCCGTTCCATCCGCAGCAGCCGCTGGAGGACCTCCGGGTCCGCCGCGTCGGCCTTGTTGATCACCACGATCTCGCGGACGTCCACAGCGCCCACGTCGCGGATCACCTCACGCACGGCGGCCAGCTGCTCCTCCGGAACGGGGTGCGACCCGTCGACCACATGCAGGATCAGATCGGAGTCCCCGACCTCCTCCATGGTCGAGCGGAACGCCTCCACCAGGTGGTGCGGCAGATGCCGGACGAATCCGACGGTGTCCGCCAGCGTGTAGATCCTGCCGCTCGGTGTCTCGGCCCGGCGCACGGTCGGGTCCAGGGTGGCGAACAGCGCGTTCTCCACCAGGACGCCGGCGCCCGTGAGGCGGTTGAGCAGCGAGGACTTTCCCGCGTTCGTGTACCCGGCGATCGCGACCGACGGCACCCTGTGGCGCCTGCGCTCCTGCCGCTTGATCTCCCGGCCGGTCTTCATCTCCGCGATCTCCCGGCGCATCTTCGCCATCTTCTCGCGGATCCGGCGCCGGTCCGTCTCGATCTTGGTCTCACCGGGACCACGGGTGGCCATGCCGCCACCGCCGCCGCCACCCATCTGCCGGGACAGCGACTGACCCCAGCCGCGCAGCCTCGGCAGCATGTACTGCATCTGGGCCAGGGCGACCTGCGCCTTGCCCTCCCGGGACTTGGCGTGCTGGGCGAAGATGTCGAGGATCAGAGCCGTACGGTCCACGACCTTGACCTTGACGACGTCTTCCAGATGGATCAGCTGACCGGGGCTGAGCTCACCGTCGCAGACGACCGTGTCCGCGCCGGTCTCCAGCACCAGGTCGTAGAGCTCGCGCGCCTTGCCCGAGCCGATGTACGTCGCCGGGTCGGGCTTGTCACGGCGCTGGATCACACCGTCCAGCACGAGCGCGCCGGCCGTCTCGGCCAGCGCCGCGAGCTCGGCGAGCGAATTCTCGGCTTCCTGCACGGTCCCCGAGACCCAGACGCCGACGAGCACCACGCGCTCCAGACGCAGCTGCCGGTACTCGACCTCGGTGACGTCTTCGAGCTCGGTGGAGAGACCCGCCACGCGCCGCAGCGCCGCACGGTCGGAGCGGTCGAACTGGTCGCCGTCCCGCTCTCCGTCGATCTCTTGGCTCCAGGCGACGTCCTCTTCCATCAGGGCATCGGCCCGAAGGCTTTCCGTGCGGGGGTCCGCGAAGATCTGCTCGTCCTGGGAAGGGGAAGAAGAGGAGGTCATTGGATCCTTACGTCGAAGAGAATGTTCGAGTGGTGGACAGACTGCCCATCCACACCGGTCACAACGCGTGACGGCCCGGATTGATTCCCGACGTCACTGGCCCGGCGTCCGGGTTCCGAGGTTCCGGTCCCGGCGGCGCCGCCGACACCTTGATGGTGGCACGCCACCGCCGGGACCGTCATATGGATTCCCCACCGGTTTTCCCGGCCTGTTCCCCCTTGCCCGTTTCCCCGGCCCGTGCCGCCCCGCTACTTCGCGGGGTCGCTCTTCCACTTCGGGTGGCCGGGCATGGGCGGCGTCTTGCTCCCGTACAGCCACGCCCGGAAGAAGTCCGACAGGTCACGCCCCGCGACGGCCGAGGCCAGCCGGGTGAAGTCCGCCGTGCTCGCGGTCCCGTCCCGGTGGTCGCGCACCCAGTCACGCTCCAGCCGCCGGAACTCCCCCGCGCCGATCTCCTGGCGCAGCGCGTAGAGCACCAGCGCGCTGCCGTCGTACACCACCGGCCGGAAGAGGCTGATCTGCTTGCCGGACGAAGGCGGCTCCGGGGCTGCGGGCGGGCCGCCCGCCGCGCGCCAGCCGTCGGACTGCCGGTAGGCCTCGCGCATCCGCTTCTCCAGCGGTTTGTCGGCGTGCTCGTGGGCGTACAGGGCCTCGTACCAGCTCGCGTGGCCCTCGCTGAGCCACAGATCCGACCACCGGCGCGGCGAGACGCTGTCGCCGAACCACTGGTGCGCCAGCTCGTGGACCATGACCGAGTCGACGTACCACTCCGGGTACTCGGACCGGGTGAACAGCGAACGCTCGAAGAGCGACAGCGTCTGCGTCTCCAGCTCGAAGCCGGTCTCCGCGCCGGCGATCAGCACGCCGTACGTCTCGAACGGATACCGCCCGACCTGCCGCTCCATCCACTCCAACTGCCCCGGCGTCTTCGCCAGCCACGGCTCCAGCTCCGCGCGGTCGGCCTTCGGGACCACGTCTCGCAGGGGCAAGCCGTGCGGCCCCTTCCGGTGCACCACGGCCGAGTCGCCGATGGACACCTGGGCCAGTTCGGTGGCCATGGGGTGGCGGGTGCGGTAGGTCCAGGTGGTGGTGGCGCCGTGGCGGGACTTCGCCACCGGCAGTCCGTTGGCCACGACGGTCAGCTTGCGGGGCGCGGTGACCCGGAAGGTGAAGGCGGCCTTGTCGGCGGGGTGGTCGTTGCCCGGGAAGACGCGGTGCGCGGCGTCGGCCTGGTTGGCCATCGCGAGGCCGTCCTTGGTCCGCAGCCAGCCGCCCTTGCCGCCCTTCGGGTCGCTGGTGTGGGTGACGCGGATACGGACCGGTGAGCCCGCGTCGACGGCCTCGCGCGGCGTGACCACGAGGTCCTCACCCGCGCTCACGAAGGAGGCGCGCACGCCGTCGACCTCGACGGAGCGGACCTTGCTGTGGGTGAAGTCGAGGTTGATCCGGTCCAGACGCCGGGTCGTACGCGCGTCGATCTTGGTGACTGCGTCGAGCGGTTCGGTGTTGTCACCGCGGTAGGTGAAGGCGATGTTGTAGGTGAGTACGTCGTATCCGGGGTTGCCCAGGTGCGGGAAGAGCGGATCGCCGATACCGAGCGGTCCTGGGGCGGAGGCGGGCAGCGTCGCGGCGACGAGGGTGGCCGACGCGGTGACCAGCAGGGCGGCGCGCAGCCGACGGGAGGTGAGCAGCATGAACCACCGCTACCAGCGCGCCGGGGGCGTACGAGGGCGGCGCGCTTCGCGCCCACCCGAAAGAGGCGGACGGGGCGGGGGCGCGGGGCGCCGTTCCGACGCATCTGTTCCGGCCGACGCGCCTGTCGGGATCGACGCCTCGAAGCCTCCTTCAGGAGGCGGGCTCGTGCTGCGCGCGGCGTACGTCGAAGACACCCGGCACGTCCCGCATCGCGCGCATCAGGCCGGGCAGCCCCGCCGCGTCGGGCAGCTGAAGCGTGTACGTGTGCCGTACGCGCTGCTCGCTGGGGGGCTCCACGTTGGCCGACACGATCGCCGCGCCCGCCGTGGCGATGGCCTCGGTCAGATCGGCGAGCAGCCGGGGCCGGCCGAAGGACTCCGCGTACAGCGTGACCCGGCACTCCGCCTCGTCGCCCCAGCTCACCGCGACCGGCGCGCGGCCGAGCGCGGTCATCCTGCCGACGGCGGAACACTCCGTACGGTGCACCGTGACGGCCCCGCCGCGCACCGTGAAGCCGGTGACGGCGTCGGGCGGCACGGGCGTGCAGCAGCCCGCGAGCCGCACGGTCGCTTCGGGCGCGTCGACGACCACATTGGCGACGCCGCGTCGTCCCGCGGTGACGGCGCCTGGCGCGCGGGGCTCGGACTCCGGCACCTTCAGGCTCTCCGGGTTCGCGGCGAGCCAGCCGGCGATCGCGATCCGCGCGGCAGGGGTACGGGCGTGGTCCAGCCACTCGGGAGAGGGCCCGGGAGCGCCCTCCTGCGCGGTCTCCCGCGACCGGCCGACCCCCGGTCCCGTACGGCCCTCTGCCGTCGTCTGGACGGGGCCGTCGGCCAGCAGCAGTTGCACCGTGTCGCCGTCCACCAGGACCGTACTCAGCGTCGCCAGACGGCCGTTGACGCGCGCCCCGATGCAACCGTGCGCGCCGTCGCCGTGCTGCGCGTACGCCGCGTCCACACACGTCGCGCCCGCGGGCAGCCCCAGCATCCCGCCGTCGGCGAGGAAGACGGTGATCTCGCGGTCCTGCGCGAGGTCGGCGCGCAGGGTCGTCCAGAACGTGTCCGGGTCCGTGGCCGACTCCTGCCACTCCAGGAGGCGGGACAGCCAGCCGGGCCTGGTCGGGTCGGCGCGTTCGCCGTCGGCCGGCTCGGCCCCGTCCACGGGCGCGTACGGGTTGCCCAGCGCGACGACCCCCGCCTCGGCGACCTTGTGCATCTGGTGCGTACGGATGAGGACTTCGACGACCGCCCCGTCGGGGCCCGCGACCGCCGTGTGCAGCGACTGGTACAGGTTGTACTTGGGGGCGGCGATGAAGTCCTTGAACTCGGAGATCACCGGGGTGAAGCAGGTGTGCAACTCCCCCAGTACGGCGTAGCAGTCGGCGTCCTCCCCAACCAGGACGAGCAGGCGTCCGAAGTCCGTGCCGCGCATCTCGCCGCGTTTCAGGCGGGCGCGGTGCACGGAGACGAAGTGCCGCGGCCTGATGACGACTTCGGCCGTGATGTCGGCCTCCCGGAGCGTCCTGCGCACGTCCACGGCGATGGTGTCCAGGCTCGGCGCCGTGGCAGCGTTGTCGGCGATGACGGCGCGGGTGCGCTCGTACTCCTCCGGCTGGAGGATCGCGAAGACCAGATCCTCCAGCTCCGTCTTGAGCGCCTGAACACCGAGCCGTTCGGCGAGCGGGATGAGGACGTCGTGGGTGACCTTGGCGATCCGGACCTGCTTCTCGCGCCGCATCACACCGAGGGTGCGCATGTTGTGCAGCCGGTCGGCCAGTTTGATCGACATCACCCGGACGTCGTTGCCGGTGGCGACCAGCATCTTGCGGAAGGTCTCGGGCTCGGCGGCGGCGCCGTAGTCCACCTTCTCCAGCTTCGTCACACCGTCGACCAGATAGCAGACCTCGTCGCCGAACTCCGCGCGCACCTGATCGAGCGTCACATCCGTGTCCTCGACGGTGTCGTGGAGGAGAGAGGCCGTCAACGTCGTGGTCTCGGCGCCGAGTTCGGCGAGGATCAGGGTGACGGCGAGCGGATGCGTGATGTACGGCTCGCCGCTCTTGCGGAACTGTCCGCGGTGCGACATCTCGGCCAGTACGTACGCCTTGCCCAGCACGAGCGGGTCGGCGTCAGGATGGTGCGCGCGGTGGGCCTCGGCGACATGGCCGATCGCGTCCGGCAGCCGGTCCCTGGCCGCGGGCCCCAGCAGCGCGGCCTTGCCGAGCCGGCGCAGGTCGATACTCGTACGGCCGCGCCTGCGGCTCCGGGCACCAGGGCTGTTCGCCTCCGGGCTCATGGGGCACCTCCGGCATCTTCGACCGGCGGTGGGAGGGACAGGAGCGCTCTCCCGGCCGGTGCTTGATGCTACCGACCCCAGCACGTGCCTCGGTCCACCTCTCCCCCGGCGTGAAACGGATCACCCATTCGAGCGAACTTGCGGGGGAGTTCGGAGGAGTTCAGAGCGTGTCGGCTCGCTGCGCCCACTCGGCGTCGAGCAGGCCCTCGGCGACGATGACGGCCGGGCCGGTCATCTCGATCTCGCCGTCGGGACGTTCGGTGATGACGAGCCGTCCGCCGGGCACGTCGACCGTGTATGTGACGGGCTCTCCGGTCACCGCGGGATCGACACCGTCCCTGCGGGCCGCCGCGACGGCGACGGCGCACGCGCCCGTACCGCAGGACCGTGTCTCGCCGGAGCCGCGCTCGTGGACGCGCATGGCGACGTGGCGCGGGCCGCGACCGACGACGAACTCGACGTTCACACCATCCGGATAGACCGATTCGGGAGTGACCGACGGTGCGGTGAACAGGGTCCCCGCGTGGTCCAGATCGTCGACGAAGGCGACGGCGTGCGGGTTGCCCATGTTGACGTTGCGCGCGGGCCAACCGCGCTCCCCCACAACGACGGTGACGTCGTCTTCGGTAAGAAGGGCGCGTCCCATGTGGCTCGTGATCGCTCCCGGCGCCGCCGTCCCGCCGCCGGCCTCGGAGTCCTTGGCGATGTGCACCCGCTTCACGCCGGCACGCGTGGCCACCGCGAGGTCGCCCGCGTCCACCAGGCCGGCGCGGCGGAGATACCGCGCGAAGACCCGGAGCCCGTTGCCGCACATCTCGGCGACGGATCCGTCCGCGTTGCGGTAGTCCATGAACCACTCGGCGCGGTCGGCCATGGACCGGGCGTCGCGGTGCGCGGCGGACCTGACGACGTGCAGCAGCCCGTCGCCACCGATACCGGCCCGGCGGTCGCAGAGCTTCGCGACGGCGGAGGCGGACAGGGCGAGGGCGTTGTCCGGGTCGGGAATGATCACGAAGTCGTTCTCGGTCCCGTGGCCCTTGAGGAACGGGATCGGTGACGACTGCGCGGCGGGGCGGTAGGTGCTCACGAGGTCAATCGTACGAGGTGGGACCGACAGCGCGAACGCGGAGGCGGTCGGGTGCGGGGCGCGGGCCGCTGCGGGCGCGGGTCCGGTCCCGGCCCGGTCAGCGGAGGCGGGCGACGCGCCAGACGGCCAGCGCCACGAGAGCGGCGCCCCCCGCCACGTACAGCGCGAGCACCCGCCAGTCCGGGCGCTCGCCCGACCCGCGGGCCGGCAGACCGGGCCAGGCGTGGCCCACGCGGCGCGCGGCCATCATGCCCCAGCCCGCGGCGCAGCAGCTGATCAGCAGGCCCAGCATGGCGACGACGGCGCCGCCGTCGCCCGTTCCGAAGGCGAGGGGGAACGCGAACATCAGCGAGCCGACGGCGGCGAGCATCACGATGGGCGCGAGCTGCCAGATCCGCAGGCGTCGCTGCGGCCGCAGCTCGACCTCCACCTCGGGAGTCACCGCGTCTTCGTCGGGTCCGTCAGGACTCAGCCGCGGAGCTTCGTCCTGAGGGTCCTGCGTCCCCTGATCCGTGTTGCGAGGGCCGGCCTCCATCGCCACGCGCCCTCCCAACTCGGACTCCACTGGTCGATCGATGCTCGATGATGGCACGGCCCCGGGCACCGGATTGACGGCCTGAGCGTCCCGATGCCATCACGTGATCAGGCTGTGACCGCTCGTTCGACCAACCTCAGCGCGAGGTGCGGGAGTTCCTCCCGGTCGGTGGCCGCGCCGCTCAGCCAGTGCACGCGCGGGTCGCGCCGGAACCACGAGTCCTGGCGGCGCGCGAAGCGCTTCGTGGCGCGTACGGTCTCGGCGCGCGCCTCGTCCTCGGTGCGGTCCCCGGCGAGGGCCGAGAGCACCTGCTGATAGCCGAGCGCACGCGAGGCCGTACGCCCCTCGCGCAGACCGCGCGCCTCCAACTCGCGGACCTCGTCCACGAGGCCGGCCTCCCACATACGGTCCACGCGCAGCGCGATGCGTTCGTCGAGTTCGGGGCGCTCCACGTCGACACCGATCTGCACCGTCTCGTACACGGCGTCATGACCCGGCAGATTGGCGGTGAACGGCTTTCCCGTGATCTCGAACACCTCCAGTGCGCGGACGATGCGGCGCCCGTTGCTGGGGAGGATCGCGCGGCCGGCCGGCGGGTCGGCCGCGGCGAGGCGGGCGTGCAGGGCGCCGGAACCGCGCAGCCTCAATTCGTCCTCCAGCCGGGCGCGCACCTCGGGGTCGGTGCCGGGGAAGTCGAGGGCGTCGATGGCGCCCCGTACGTAGAGACCGGAGCCGCCGACGAGGACGGGGGTACGGCCTTCGGCGAGCAGCCGGTCGATCTCGATCCTGGCCAGCCGCTGGTACTCGGCGACGTTGGCCGCCTCCGTCACATCCCAGATGTCGAGGAGTTGATGAGGGACGCCGCGGCGCTCCTCGGGCGCGAGCTTGGCGGTTCCGATGTCCATCCCCCGGTAGAGCTGCATGGAGTCGGCGTTGACGACCTCGCCGTCGAGTTGCCGGGCGAGATGGACGCCCAGGTCGGACTTACCGGCCGCCGTGGGGCCGACGACGGCGATGACCCGCGGTGCGCTCGCTGCAGTTCTCACCGCCCCAGTCTCGCAAACCCGGTGGCAGGATCCCGAACGAGTTGTTCGCCGGCTCCTCGCCGAGGCCGTTGCCGGCTGCCGTGGGGCGGCGCGAGAGGACGCTCCCGGGCGGCGCGGAGTTTCGCCCGCACGAGTAGCATATGTGGTGGATATGGGTGTCTTTGAACGGCTTCGTAGGAGGCTGTTCAGGGTTGGCGCAACGGCGCCGGCGAAGGCACCCCCGAGTAGTAGCGGCACGGAGCCGATCGCCCCCACCGGGGCCAGAGGGAAGGTGACCCATGAGCTTCCGTGACTCTCTGAAGGCCAAGCTCTCCCCGGCCAAGGACAAAGTCTCCGACCTCGCGCAGCAGCACGGGGGAAAGATCGGAGAGGGCCTGGACAAGGCCGCGAAAACGGTCGACCAGAAGACCAAGGGCAAGTACAGCGACAGGATCGAGTCCGGGACGGGCAAGGCCAAGAACGCTCTGGAGCGCCTCTCCCACAAGGACGGCGACGACACGGACAAGACCGGCAACCCGCCCTCCTCCCCTCCCCCGGAGCCACCTGCGGCCTCCTGAGGCGGGGCGCCCGCGCGACGGCTGACCCGGCGAGGCCCTGACCTAGGACCAGGCCGCCACCAGGTATCCCACGCCGTACGGGGCGTCCTCGTAAAGAAGCGCGCCGGTCAGGTCTGCCCCCTCGGCGGCGCCCGCGAGCAGCTGCCAGCAGGACCGGCCGGCCGCCTTCAGGTCGCTCGCGAGCGTCTCGTCGAGGCGCGCGAGCGCCGCGACGTCCGCCGTGGCGAGCGCGCGTGCGACCTCGGCGTCGAACGCGGCGGCGCGCCCGTCGAGGTAGCCGGGGGCCTTGAGCGTGCGGCACGCGCTGGCGTCGCCCATCACCAGCAGTGCCACCCGTTCGCCGTCCGTCGCGATGCTCCTGCCGGTTCTGACGCACGTCTCGGCGTCGAGCGGTTCCCGGACGCCGAGACCTTGGATCGGGGAGGCGGACCAGGCGACCTGTGCGAGGAGCCAGGCGGCGACGGCCAGCGAGGTGGGCAGCTCGTCACCCGGGGCGTCGCGGCCGTCTCCGGGCCCCGCGGCTGTTCCGTCGAGGCTCACGCCGACATCGACCCCGTAGCCCCGGAAGGAGCCGTACGCGCCCTCCGGGTACGGCCGCGCGTCCTGGGGCCCCGGCGCCGGTCCCGCGACGATCAGCCGGTCGGGCCGGGAGGCGGCGAGCACACCGAGAGCGTCGGCGCACGCGTCCCGCGCGGCGTCGAGTTCCGCCGCGGCACCTGCGGCGACGGCGGGGACGAGCAGGGGCGGACAGGGGCACACGGCCGCGGATACGAGCATGCTGCGCAGACTAGGTCCTGTCAGGGCGATCTTGTCGGGTCGGCCCGGACAGGACCTGGGCGCCGGGCAGGCTGACGGGGCGGCGCGTCACTACGCCGAGCAGCCGCCCGTCGGCGCGGGCAGCGGCGGCGGGACGCCGATCGACGGGAGGCCGAGCAGCACACCTGCGGGCTCGGGCGGGGCCGCGTTGCGCCTCTCCCAGGCGTCGCCCGCGCGGGTGCGCCGTATCCGCGTCGTGGGTCCCTCGGCGAGCAGATGGTGCGGTGCGGCGTAGGTGATGTCGACGGTCACCACGTCGCCGGGCCGCACCTCGTCGCCGGGCGCGGTGAAGTGGACCAGCCGGTTGTCGGGCGCGCGGCCGGAGAGTCGGTGGGTGGCACCGTCCTTGCGCCCTTCGCCTTCGGCGACCATGACATCGAGCGTGCGGCCGACCTGTGTCTTGTTCTCGTCCCAGGAGATCTCCTCCTGGAGAGCGACGAGGCGCAGATAGCGCTCCTGGACGACCTCCTTGGGAATCTGCCCTTCCATGTCGGCGGCGGGTGTTCCGGGGCGCTTGGAGTACTGGAAGGTGAAGGCGTTCGCGAACCGCGCCTCGCGAACTGTGTGCAGCGTCTGCTCGAAGTCCTCCTCCGTCTCGCCGGGGAAGCCGACGATGATGTCGGTGGAGATGGCGGCGTGCGGGATGGCCGCGCGGACCTTGCCGATGATTCCGAGGAATCGCTCCTGGCGGTACGAGCGGCGCATCGCCTTCAGGACGGTGTCCGAGCCGGACTGGAGGGGCATGTGCAGCTGCGGCATGACGTTGGGCGTCTCGGCCATCGCGGCGATGACGTCGTCGGTGAAGTCGCGCGGGTGGGGCGAGGTGAAGCGGACGCGCTCCAGGCCCTCGATCTTTCCGCAGGCCCGCAGGAGCTTGGAGAATGCCTCGCGGTCGCCGATGTCGGAGCCGTACGCGTTGACGTTCTGGCCCAGCAGTGTGATCTCCGAGACGCCTTCCGCGACGAGCGCCTCGACCTCGGCGAGTACGTCGCCGGGGCGGCGGTCCTTCTCCTTGCCACGCAGCGCCGGGACGATGCAGAAGGTGCAGGTGTTGTTGCAGCCCACGGAGATGGAGACCCACGCGGCGTAGGCGGACTCACGGCGCGTCGGCAGCGTGGAGGGGAACGCCTCCAGCGACTCGGCGATCTCGACCTGCGCCTCTTCCTGTACGCGGGCGCGCTCCAGCAGTACGGGGAGCTTGCCGATGTTGTGCGTACCGAAGACGACGTCGACCCAGGGCGCCTTCTTGACGATGGTGTCGCGGTCCTTCTGGGCCAGGCAGCCGCCGACGGCGATCTGCATGCCGGGGCGGCGGGTCTTCATCGGGGCGAGCCGGCCGAGATTTCCGTACAGCTTGTTGTCGGCGTTCTCGCGGACCGCGCAGGTGTTGAAGACGACGACGTCGGCGTCGCCGTCGGCGCCCTCGGGGGCCCGGACATAGCCCGCGTCCTCCAGCAGACCGGACAATCGCTCGGAATCGTGGACGTTCATCTGACACCCGTAGGTGCGTACCTCGTACGTCCGCTCGACGCCCACTTCGTCCACTGCTCCGGCCCGGTCACTGCTGTTGGTCACCCGTCAAGGGTAAGGGGGTGCCCGAGGTGGCCCCGCCAGAGGAGTCCCTTCGAGCCGCACAGGGCCCGGCGGAGCCCTGAGCCCGGCGAATCCCGTCCGTCACTCCCGTATCGCCCTCGGCGTTTCGGACAGCGCCGGGCCAGGGCCCGTCCGCGCGTCCCAAGGGCGGACGAGTCGCGCACCCCGCGCCGGCCGCGCCCCGTACGGAATCCGCTCCGTCTCAAACACGTGTGTTCGATATGGCGGCGCCGTCGTTGATCCCTGCGACATCGGCCGGCTGACACCGGGACGTACGCCACACACGCAGGGGGAGACCAGTTGACCTCGACAGACAGCCGGTACAAGCGATCCGTGACACCTCCGCCGCCACCTCCCGCCGAGATCGTGTACTCGGGTGAGTACTCCGTGAATCCGCTCGGCGCGGTCTCCTTCCGAAAGCTGTGCGCCCAGCTCCCCTCCGTCCTGCGGCGCATCGCCGCGATGTCCTGGGCCATGGACCGACGGGCCGTCGCGCTGCTCCTGGCCTGTCAGCTGGTGACGGGTGCCGCCGCGGCGGTCCTGCTGACCGCCACGGCCAGTGCCATGCGCCCGATCCTCGGCGGTGGCGCCGTCGTCGACCGGCTGGAGCAGGCACTGCCGGCCCTGCTCGTGGTGGGCACCGCGACGGCGTTGACCCGTGGTGCGTCCTCCGTGGCCATGTACGCGTCTCGGCGCCTCACGCCCAAGCTGACGACCGCCACGGACACCGCCCTGGTGGAGGCGGTCTGCCGCGTCGAGGCGGCGGCGTACGCGGTGGACGGCTTCGCCGACCGCCAGGAGGCCGCGGAGATGGGGGTGGCGCGTACGCATGTGATGGTCACCGACGCCCAGCGGTTCATGTCGGCCCTCGTAAGGATGGTCACCGCCACCGCTGTGCTGTCGCTGCTGAACGTACTGATGCTGCCGCTGCTGCTCCTCGCGGTGCTCCCGGCGGGTGTCGGGGCGGTGCTCACCGCCCGCGTCGACTACGAGATCCACTACGCGAACGTCGCCGACCGCAACGTGCGCGGCATGATGCGGTGGTGGTCGACGACGCCGAAGTACGGCGACGAGGTCCGCGCCAACGGCATGACGGGCTATCTGCTGTTCTGGTACCGCTCCCTCTCCGAACGGGTCGACCGCCGCACGCTCGCCGCCGCCCCGCGAACCCTGCGCATCGCGCTGCTTTCCTCTCTCGTCGGCGGGGTCTTCCTGGTCGCCACGTGGGCCGCCCTCGCCTGGCTGGCGAGTACGGGCCGGGTCGCGCTCGCCGTCGCGGCCACCGCCGTCGTCGCCGTACAGACCACGCTGGCGGCCCTGTCACAGGTGATCGTCAACGGCGCGGCCGTGTTCCACACGAGCCTCTACCTGAGCGACATGCAGGCGTTCCTCGACGACGCCGGGAAGCGGGCGCCGAAGCACGGCGGGCTGCCTGTGAGCACTCCGGTGGACGAGATCCGGCTGGAGGAGGTCAGCTATCAGTACCCCGGCAAGGAGAAGCCGGCCGTGGACGCGCTCTCCTTGACCATGCGGCGCGGGGAGATCCTGGCGATCGTCGGCGTGAACGGCTCCGGCAAGTCGACCCTGACCCGTCTGATCACCGGGATCTATCTGGCCGACAAAGGCCGGGTGCTGTGGAACGGCTCGGACCTCGCCTCCGTGGACAGGGCCACCGTGTGGCGGTGCACCGGGCTGGTGCCGCAGATCTTCGCGCAGTGGCCGCTGCGGGTCCGCGAGAACGTGACGCTGGGTCAGCCCCGGACCTTCGACGACGGGCCGGTGTGGGAGGCGGTCGACTCGGTCGGTATGCGGGGCGCCGTCGAGGAGCTGCCGAACGGTCTCGACACCCTCCTCGCGAAGGAGGTGTTCGGCGGGGCGGAGCTGTCCGGCGGGCAGTGGCAGCGCCTGGCCTGTTCCAGGGCGCTGTACCGGCGGCCGTCGCTGCTGATCCTGGACGAGCCCACCTCACAGATGGATCCGCGCGGCGAACACCAGATCTTCGAGGAGATCAAGGCGATCGCCGCTGACCGCATCACCATCGTGGTGACGCACCGGCTGGAGAACACGAAGGTCGCCGATCACATCGTGGTGATGGACGGGGGCCGCATCACCGAACAGGGCTGTTACGACGACCTGGTCCACGCGGGCGGCACCTTCGCGGAACTCCTCGCGCTGTCCCAGGACCGCTGACCGGCCGACCTGACACACATCGATGTGATCAAGTCAGCCGGGCCCGGGTTGGTTTGACCGCCGAAGTCATGGGTAGCGGCCCTGGGCTGCGCCCGGCGCCGGGCCTGGGGAGGTCTGAGGCGCTGGTCAACCCGGTCCTCGGCTCTGCGAAGGGACGTGGACCGGGGCGCAGTCCATTCGTCGCGGGGCTGCCCCGACCGGCGAGCGAGTGGCCAGGAATCGCTCATCCCGGCCGCTCCCTCGCCGGTTCCCCACAGGTCCCCCGTCGGTTCCTCGGCGGTTCCTCGGCGAGCCGTAATCAAGCCGGAACATCAGGCCTGGCCTTTACGGCGAGTGAGCTGGCAGGATCGCCGCATGTTCCCGCTTCCGCCCCGTATGAGCCGGCGCAGCGCCTTCGTAGGAGGCGTGGCCGCGCTGGTGGTGGCCGGGCTGCTGGCGTGGTGGCTCGTGCCGCTCGGGGAGAAGACACCGAGCGGCTCCGTCAAGTTCAGTACGGGTGTGACCAGCGGCGTCTACGAACGCTACGGGTACCTCCTCAAGGAGGATCTCGCCAAGGATCTGCCCAACGTGTCCATAGGGCTGCTGACCAGCGAGGGCTCGCAGGAGAACATCTCACGTGTGGCCACCGGGAAGGCCGACTTCACCATCGCCACGGCCGACGCGGTGGCGAAGTACCGGCGGGACAACGCGCCCGGCGCCGACCGGCTGCGCGGTTGCGCACGGCTCTACGACGACTACGTACAGCTGATCGCGGCGAAGAGCTCGGGCATCGAGTCCGCCCAGGATCTGCGCGGCAAGCGGGTCGGCGTCGGCCAGGAGGGCTCGGGCGTACGGCTGATCGCCGACCGTCTGCTGGCCGCCGCCGGGCTGCATCCCAAGAAGGACGTCACGCCGGTCTCGGCGGGCATCGACACCATGCCCAGCCTCCTGGAGTCGGACGAACTCGACGCCTTCTTCTGGTCGGGCGGGCTGCCCACCGCCGCCGTACAGCAACTGTCGGAGCGTTTCGACATCACGCTGGTGCCCCTCGACGACGCCCTCGTCGACAAGCTGCACGACACGGCTCCGGTGGACACCCGCTACTACCGCTCGGCGATGATGCCGGCCGACGCGTACAAGAAGGCGCAGGACGGTACGGCGGTGCCGACCGTGGCAGTGGCGAATCTGCTGGTCACCACGGACCGGATCGACGCCGAGCTGACCGAGGGCTTCACCCGCACCGTGATCAGGAGCCGGGACCGGATCGGCAAGAAGGTCCACCCCGCCCAACTCGTGGATCTGCGGACGGCGATCTACACCGACCCGCTGCGACTGCACGACGGCGCGCTGCGCTACTACCGGTCGGTCAAGCCGTAGCCGGGGGCGAGCGCCGAGAAGCCTCCCCCAACGAGCTTCGCGGGCCCGCCCCGGGCCTCAGGAAGACCCCGGTGACGACCTCGGCACCGTCAGCGTCACCCGCAGCCCGCGCGGCTCCGCGTGCTCGTACGCGATCGTCCCGCCGCCCGCCGCGAGCAGCGCCCGCGAGATCGACAGCCCGAGCCCCGACCCCTTGACGTTCTGGTGCCGGTTGCTGCGCCAGAAGCGGTCGCCGATCCGGTCCATCTCGTCGTCCGACAGCCCCGGCCCGCCGTCGGTGACGGTGATGGTGGTGCGGTCGGTGCCGGCGCGTGCCACCCGTACGTCCACGTCGCCGCCCTCCGGCGTGAACTTCAGGGCGTTGTCCACGACCGCGTCGAGCGCGCTGGAGAGCGCGACCGGGTCAGCCCAGCCTGTGAGGGGACCGGTGCTCTCCGTCAGCCGTACACCCTTCTCCTCCGCGTACGCCCGCCACGCCGCGACGCGTTCGGACGCCAGCGCCCCCACGTCGGTGAGCCGCAGATCGGCCGGGGCGTGTTCGGCGAGCGCCAGGTCCAGCAGGTCGTCGAGAACCTGCCCGAGCCGCTTGCCCTCCGTACGGACGGAGGCTATCTCCTCGTTCCCGGCGGGCAGTTCGAGAGCGAGCAGCTCGATCCGCAGCAGCAGCGCGGCGAGCGGGTTGCGCAACTGGTGGGAGGCGTCGGCGACGAAGGCACGCTGCTGTTCGAGGACATCCTCGACGTTGTCGGCCATCTCGTTGAAGGAGTGGGCGAGCCTGCGCAGTTCGGGCGGGCCACCGGCGGCGGCGACGCGGGATTTCATCCGCCCCGTGGCGATGTCGTGCGTGGCGGCGTCCAGGACACGTACCGGCCGCAGCACCCAGCCCGTCAGCCGGAACGCAGCCCCCACGGCGAGCAGCATGGCGGCGGCCTCGCCGGCGGCGATGTACGTCCAGCCTCCGAGGATCCGCGACCGCATCTGCCCGGTGGGCGAATCGGTCACCACCACGGCGACGACGTCCCCGTCCCGCACGACCGGCGAGGCGACTATGAGCCGGCCGTGCCGCTGCCAGGGCCAGACCTGCGGTGGATCGTCGCTGCGGCGCCCCAGGAGGGCCTCCTGGAAGGCCATGCGGCCTTCGCCCGCCCGGGGCACCGTCCACCCCTCAGGGGCCCGCGCCATGGCCTCTCCGTCGCGGAAGAAGACGCCCGCCCGGATGCCGTACACCTCGAAGTAACGCCTGAGCTCCTCCTCCAGCATCGTGCCGCGCTCGTCGGACCCGGTGGCCGCGCCGGAGCCCGCGGCCCCCACCTCGCCCTCGCTGACGAACTGGGCGAGGGCCGCGACGCGCGCCGTGTCGTCGATCCGGTCGACGACGACGTCCTGCTGCTGCGCCGACGCGAGACTCACCGCGAGCGGGAAGCCGAGCGCGAGGAGCACGCCCGCCATGAGGACGATCAGCAGGGGGAGAAGTCGGGTACTCACCGGGTCCTACGGTCCTTGATGAGCGGCGGGGGCGACGAGGCGGTAGCCGACGCCGCGCACGGTCTCGATCAGTGCCGGCATCCGGAGCTTGGAGCGCAGGGACGCCACATGCACTTCGAGGGTGCGGCCGGTCCCCTCCCAGCTGGTGCGCCACACCTCGCTGATGATCTGCTCCCGCCGGAAGACGACGCCGGGACGCTGCGCGAGGAGCGCGAGCAGGTCGAACTCCTTACGGGTCAGCTGGATCGGGGCGCCGTCCACGGTGACGCGCCGCGTGGACAGTTCGATGCCGACGGGCCCGAGGCGCAGCGAGTCCCCGCCGCCCGTCCCGGCCTCCTCGCCGCCGACGCTGCGCCGGCTCACGGCGTGGATTCGGGCCAGCAACTCCCCTGTGTCGTACGGCTTGGTGACGTAGTCGTCCGCGCCGAGGTTCAACCCGTGGATACGGGAGCGGACATCGGCACGCGCCGTCACCATGATCACCGGGGTCGAGCAGAGCTTGCGGATCTTGCCGCAGACCGCGTAACCGTCCTGGTCGGGCAGTCCGAGGTCGAGGAGTACGACTCCGTAAGGAGACTTCGTCCCGTCGGTCACCGGGAGCAGTGCCTGGAGGGCCTCTTCGCCGCTGCGCGCGTGCGTGACATCGAAGCCGTGCCTCGCCAGTACCGCGGCGAGGGCCGCCGCGACATGATCGTCGTCCTCGACGAGCAGCAGCCTCATGGCCCTCCTCCGTGGTGTGGCCGTCACAGTACGTACCAGGGCATCCACGCCCATGGCTGCCGCACCAGTCAAGCCACTTCCTGTTAAGGGACAGTTTCCGTTACCCACCCGGTACTCCGAACCGGCCAGCTTCACACGGTGTGTCCGGTTGCGGCCGGATCGTTATGCTCAATTTCCCCTCAGATGTAATGACGCTGGTCGCAGTGCGTGACTAAGGTCCTCCCAACCGAGGAGGACGGAGCAAGAAGCCGATGAGCGGAGTTTCAGTAACCAAGGAAACCGAGGACGCCGGGCGGCCGGCGTCGGGCGACCTGGTCGTGCTGAGCAACGTCAACAAGCACTTCGGCGCGCTGCATGTGCTCCAGGACATCGACCTGACCATCGCCCGTGGCGAGGTAGTCGTCGTGATCGGGCCCTCGGGGTCCGGCAAGTCCACACTGTGCCGCGCCATCAACCGTCTGGAGCCGATCGACTCCGGCAGCATTTCGCTCGACGGGAAGCCGCTGCCCGCCGAAGGCAAGGAGCTGGCCCGACTGCGCGCCGACGTCGGCATGGTCTTCCAGTCCTTCAACCTCTTCGCGCACAAGACCGTCCTGGAGAACGTCACTCTGGGGCAGATCAAGGTCCGCAAGAAGGACAAGCGGGCCGCGGACGAGTTCGCACGGACCCTGCTGGACCGCGTCGGTGTGGCCAACCAGGCGGACAAGTACCCCGCGCAGCTCTCCGGTGGTCAGCAGCAGCGCGTCGCGATCGCCCGCGCGCTGGCCATGGAACCCAAGGTCATGCTCTTCGACGAGCCGACCTCGGCGCTCGACCCGGAAATGATCAACGAGGTGCTCGAAGTCATGCAGCAGCTCGCACGTGACGGCATGACCATGGTCGTAGTCACCCACGAGATGGGCTTCGCCCGGTCCGCCGCGAATCGGGTCGTCTTCATGGCGGACGGCCAGATCGTCGAAGAGGCGACGCCGGAGCAGTTCTTCACCAGCCCTCGCAGCGACCGGGCCAAGGATTTTCTGTCGAAGATCCTGCACCACTGAGCTGCCCGTAACTTTCGAGACAACGAAGGATGTTGACCATGAATCTCCGTAAAGCAAGCGCTGCTGCCGCCGCCGTACTGGCCCTTTCCCTGACCGCGACCGCCTGCGGTTCCGACGACAGCGACTCGTCGAGTGAGGGCGAGGGTGGTGGCAAGAAGATCACCGTCGGTATCAAGTTCGACCAGCCCGGTATCGGTCTGAAGACGCCGGACGGCTCCTACACCGGCTTCGATGTCGACGTCGCGACGTACGTGGCGAAGGAACTCGGTTACGCCGAGAAGGACATCACGTGGAAGGAAACCCCGAGCGCCGACCGTGAGACCGCCCTTGAGCGCGGCGACGTCGACTTCATCGCGGCTTCCTACTCGATCACCGACGAGCGCAAGGCGAAGGTCGACTTCGCCGGGCCGTATCTCCTGGCCCACCAGGACCTGTTGATCCGCGCCGACGACAACATCGCCAAGGGCGCGGACCTGAACGGCAAGAAGCTCTGTTCCGTCGCCGGCTCCACCTCGGCGCAGAACGTGAGTGACGAGCTGGCTCCCAAGGCGCAGCTCAAGGAGTACGGCACGTACTCGGAGTGCATCGACGCGCTCGCCAGCGGCGCCGTCGACGCGCTGACCACGGACGACTCGATCCTCGCCGGTTATGCCTCGCAGGACCAGAACAAGGGCAAGTTCAAGCTCGCGGGTCTCAGCCTGAGCAACGAGAACTACGGCATCGGTGTCAAGAAGGGCGACACCAAGATGGTCGACGACATCAACGCCGCCCTCGAGAAGATGGTCACCGACAAGGCCTGGGACAAGGCCGTGACGGACAACTTCGGTCCGGCCGAGTACAAGAACGAGCCCGCCCCGAAGATCGGCAACATCGTCAGCTGAATCGGCACGGCCGTCAGCTCGTACGGCGCAGATGTGGCGCGCCGCCCCCTGAGGGTGGCGCGCCATGCCATCAACAAACGCGAGAGCGCGGGAGATCGTGTTCGACTTTCTTGAAGGTTACGACCTGCTCGGGGCGTTCTGGGTAACGGTGCAGCTCGCCGTCCTCTCCGGAATCGGCTCCCTCATCCTGGGCACCGTACTTGCCGCGATGCGGGTGAGCCCGGTTCCGTTGATGCGCGGATTCGGCACGGTGTACGTCAACGTCGTCCGGAATATTCCGCTCACCGTCATCATCGTCTTCTCCTCCCTCGGTCTCGCCGACACCTTCGGCATCACGCTGGGGGCGGCGGACGACTTCGACGCGCTGAGTTTCCGGCTGGCCGTTCTCGGACTAACCGTCTATACGGCCGCGTTCGTCTGTGAGGCGATCCGGTCCGGCATCAACACGGTGCCCGTCGGGCAGGCGGAGGCCGCGCGGGCCATCGGGCTGAACTTCACCCAGGTCCTGTCGCTCATAGTCCTTCCCCAGGCGTTCCGCTCCGTCATCGGGCCCCTTACGAACGTGCTGATCGCCCTGACGAAGAACACGACCGTGGCCGCGGCCATCGGCGTGGCCGAAGCGGCCCTCCTGATGAAGGAGATGATCGAGAACGAGTCGCAACTCATCCTCATCTCGGCGATCTTCGCCTTCGGGTTCGTGGTCCTGACCCTGCCGACCGGTCTCATCCTCGGCTGGGTCGCCAAGCGAGTGGCGGTGAAGCGATGACTTCCGTTCTGTACGACGCGCCGGGTCCCGGCGCCAAGCGGCGCAACATCGTCTACACGACGCTGTTCCTGGTGGTCCTCGCCCTCGGCGTGTGGTGGATCTACTCCGCCATGGACGACAAGGGGCAGCTGGAGTGGGCGAAGTGGCGCCCCTTCACCGAGTCCCAGGCATGGACGACATATCTGCTGCCGGGTCTCGTCAACACCGTCAAGGCCGCGGCGCTCGCTCTGGTCATCGCGCTGCCGCTCGGAGCCCTCTTCGGTATAGCGCGGCTCTCGGACCACCGGTGGGTCAGGGTTCCGGCCGGTGTGGTCGTCGAGTTCTTCCGCGCGATCCCCGTGCTGATCCTCATGGTGTTCGCGAACCAGTTCTACGCGACGTCCACCGACATCAGTACGGAGATGCGTCCGCTGTACGCGGTCGTCACCGGCCTCGTGCTGTACAACGCGTCCGTGCTGGCGGAGGTCGTCCGCGCGGGCATCCTGTCGCTGCCCAGGGGGCAGACGGAGGCCGCCAAGGCGATCGGTCTGCGCAAGGGCCAGACGATGCGGAGCATCCTGCTGCCGCAGTCGGTGACCGCGATGCTGCCCGCGCTCGTGAGCCAGCTCGTCGTGATCGTGAAGGACACCGCGCTCGGCGGCGCGCTGCTCAGCTTCACCGAGCTGCTCAACGCCCGGAAGACGCTCGCCGCGAACTACTCGAACGTCATCCCGAGTTTCATCGTCGTCGCGGTGATCTTCATCGTGCTGAACCTCCTGCTCACGACGTTCGCGTCCTGGCTGGAGAAGCGGCTGCGCCGGGCCAAGAGGAGCACCGGTGCGGTGCTGACCGGCGAGGCGATGCAGGACCTGACCGCCACGGGTACGCCGGAAAGCCTCGCGGACGTCCGCAAGACGGACGGCGGGGGCGGCGGGGGTGCCGCGGTTCCGTAGCCTTCGAAGGCCCCGGGAACGGGGCTGACGGTCCCGGAAACGGGGCCTGTGGACTGGGCGGAGGCAGCGGCGCGCGGCGTCGCTGCCTCCGTCACTTGACGCAAGCACCCGCAGTAGGTTGCATACGTTCTGTGATCGCTCTCCGGGTTCCAACCGCCAATCGCCACCTGACCGTACGGGCCGGAGGGGTCGCGCCGTGGACCCGGTGATCGTCGTCGGCGCGGGCCCCGTGGGGCTCGCGCTCTCGCTGTGCCTCGCCACCCAGGGCGTTCCCGTCGTCGTGCTGGACGAGGGGGCGGGCAAAGACGATCCGCGGCCGGCCCGTACGGCGGTGCTGCGGCCCGACACGGCCGCTCTGATGGCACGGCTGGGCTGCTCCACGCTCCGTGACGAAGGTGCCTGGTGGGTCGGTTGGCGCCAGTTGCGGCGCAAGCAGCAGATGCGGCAGCTGCCGCTCGGTGATCCGGACGAGATGGGTGGCGCGAGCGGGGCCGGTGGTGCGGGGGCCGGTCCGGGCGGCTCCGGTGCGGGCACCGTCGGTGACGGGGAACGCGCCGAGGCGGTCTTCCCCTCACCGTTACACCTCCCGCAGCACGCCCTCACGCGCGGTCTCAGGGACGCCGTGACGCGCCACGAGCACGTACGGATGGTGACGAACAGCCGGCTCGACTCGCTGGAGCAGGACGCACGGGGCGTCACGGTGCACACGCGCGGTCCCGGGGCGACCTGGTGGCGGGGAAGCCATGTGGTGGGGTGCGACGGCGCCAGGTCGACCGTCCGCAAGCTGCTGGGTGTGCGTTTCCCGGGCCGTACGGCGGTGGAGCGGCACGCGGTCGCCTCGCTCCGTGTCGAACTGCCCTGGCCCGGCGAGGCCGTGCTGCACCGTCAGCCGCCGTGGCGGGGCGGCGGCCAGGAGGTGTCCGCCAGGCCGCTCGCCGACGGTGTGTGGCGGCTGGACTGGCTGCTGCCGGCCCGGGGCGAGCTGGTCACGCCGGAGGCACTGGTGACGCGGGTACGGGACACCCTGGCCGGGTGGTCCGGCGAGACGCCGCCGTACGACCTGCTCGACACCGGCGTGTACACGCTGCACCACCGGCTCGCGCGGCGCTGGCGCGTCGGGAGGGCCTTCCTCGCGGGTGACGCCGCGCATCTGCTGGGCGCGCTGGGCACGCAGGGCCTCGACGAGGGGCTGCGGGACGCCGAGAACCTGGGCTGGAAGCTGGCGCACGCCTGGCACCACGGGGCGTCGGAGACGCTGCTGGACAGCTACCAGGCGGAACGCAGGACCGCGGTCGCCGCCCGCCTGCGCGCGGCGGACCAGTCGCTGACGATACTTCGCGGCGGCGGAGGGCTGCGTACGTATCTGGGCAGCTCGCGCGGCCATGACGCCCTGCTCGCCGACGGGCACCTGGGGCACGGGCCGCTGGGCGCGCCCCCCGCGTACCCGCACTCCCCCCTCGCGCCTCCGTACACCGAGGCGCACACGACGGTCGACACCCGGACGGGGGCGCCCGTCGACGACGTGCTCGTGACGGCGCCCGACGGCATGACGGTGCGGCTGCGGGACAGGCTCGGCAGGGGCAGCATGCTGGTGGTGCTGGTCGCGCCGGGGACGGGCGTGTGGGACCGGCGGCACTGGCTGACCGCGGGCGTGATGCCGCGGCTCGCCGAGGCCGTGTCGGCGCTGCCGGCACCGGCCGAGCTGCTGGTCACCGAGAGCTATCCGGGGGCGTCCGCGCACTCGGTGCTGCTCGTACGGCCCGACGGGCATCTGGTCGCGGCCTTCGGCGGCGTACGTCCCGACGAGCTGTACGCGGCGGCGGACGCCGCACGTGGGGGTGGACCCGAGCCCTCGCCGGCGAAGGACCGCTCCGGGCGTACCGACCGTACCGCGAACATCAATTGACCGTCGGAGTGATCACATGGTGTACTCCGGAACGTGACTGACACCGATGTGCGCCTGTGGCGGAGGGTCCATATGGACCTGGTCCGCTACGCGGGCTGCGTGTGTCGTCCGTCCTGCTGAATTCGCCCCCCTCTCGTAGCGCTCGTCGTGTCGGTACATGACGGCGCCTCTCAGCGAACTTCCAGGACGGTCCTCATGTCTCCCTCTCTCGACACCCCCGCGTCCGCTGGCCCGGCGTCAACCGCCGCCGCTCCCGGGGCTGTTGCTTCCCCCGCTCCGGCGCCCACGGACTCGGCCGCTCCCACGCAGGCCGAACTGCTGGCCTTCGTCCGGCGTACGGCGGCCGACGCCGAGCTTGTCTCCACCCTCCCCCTCGACCCCGAGGGCCGTACCTGGATCCGTCTGGACGGCCCCGCCGGCAGCGAGGCGTGGATCATCGGCTGGCCGCCCGGCACGGGGACCGGCTGGCACGACCACGGTGGCTCGTACGGCGCCTTCGCCACGGCGGGAGGAGCGCTCCAGGAGGACTCACTGGCCGCCCGGCTGCCGACGGAGGGCTGGAAGACGCTGGAGCTGGCCGAAGGGGTCGACCGGGCGCGGAAGTTGGCGAAGGGCGACGCCAGGGCGTTCGGCAGTCACCATGTGCACGAGGTGCGCAACGAGTCGGACTCGGTGCACGCCGTTTCGGTGCACGCCTACTATCCGCCGCTGCCGCTGATGCGCCGCTACAGCCGCACCGGCGCTGTACTCCGGCTTGAGCAGGTCGAGCGTCCGCAGGAGTGGCAGTGAGCGGCGGGCCGGGCGAGCGCCCGGCGCCGGTGGGGATCGACGAACTGCTCGACCGCGTCCGCGAGGGACTCGACCGGGTCGAACCGCGCGAAGCCTTCGCCGCCGCCGAGGACGGTGCGCTGCTGGTCGACATACGGTACGCGGAGCTGCGGGAACGCGACGGGCTGATCCCCGGTGCGCTGGTCGTGGAACGCAACGAGCTGGAATGGCGCCTCGACCCGCAGGGCAGCCACCGGGCGGCGCAGTCCACGAGCCACGATCTGCGCGTCGTGGTGATCTGCAACGAGGGCTACGCGTCCAGTCTCGCGGCGGTCTCACTGCGCCAGTTGGGACTGCACCGCGCGACGGACCTCGTCGGCGGCTTCCAGGCGTGGAAGGCCGAAGGCCTCCCGGTCTCGCGCTGAGCCGGTCGGCCGGCACCGAGCGCGGCCGTTCCCGGGCCGGGCTTCTTTCCTCGTCCGTTCGGCCACCCCGTGCTCCCGCGGGCCTCAGTAGACGCTCTCCTCGTCCAGTCCCTCCGTGTCCTCGCCCTCCGCCTCCAGTGCCTGCTTGACCACCCGCATGGCCAGGCCCTGCGGGTATCCCTTGCGGGCCAGCATGCCCGCGAGCCTGCGTACCCTCCTGTCCCGCTCCATACCGCGGGTGGAGCGGAGTCTGCGGGCGACCAGCTCCCGTGCGGTCGCCTCCTCCTGATCGGAGTCGAGCTGCCCCACCGCCTCGTCGATCAGATCGGAGTCCACCCCCTTGGTGCGCAGTTCACGCGCCAGGGCGCGCCGGGCCAGGCCCCGGCCGTGGTGCCGGGACTCCACCCACGCGTCGGCGAACGCCGCGTCGTTGATCAGTCCCACGTCCTCGAAGCGGGAGAGGACCTCCGCCGCGACATCCGTGGGGATGTCGCGCTTCTCCAGCGCGTCCGCCAAC
Source organism: Streptomyces sp. NPDC058665 (assembly GCF_042714995.1). Classification (NCBI taxonomy): domain Bacteria; kingdom Bacillati; phylum Actinomycetota; class Actinomycetes; order Kitasatosporales; family Streptomycetaceae; genus Streptomyces; species Streptomyces sp. NPDC058665. The sequence continues at coordinate 34,854 of NZ_JBHXRX010000054.1, read as the reverse complement.
TGCTTGCGGGTGCGAGGGGTCCCGGTGAGCAGGCGTAGACAGATCCCCCGCGCCCGCTCCGCCGGATCCTGGGGCGGCAGCTCCTTCTCGGCCCTCGACGAGTCGGGGCTGCCGCCCGGCTGTTCAGTTCGCCGCCTCTTCGCGTAAGGCACGACGCCGAACTAGCTCTTTGCCGCCGCCGCCTTGGCCGACTTGGCCTTGGTGGCGGGAGCGGGCACCGTCTTGGCCGGGGCGCCTGCTGGGGCTCCGGCGGCGGCTGAGCCACCGGCCGCGTCCGCTCCGGGCTCGGCCCCGGGCTCCTCCGGCTTGACGCCGACACCCAGCTTCTCCAGGATCTTCTTCTCGATCTCGTCGGCGAGATCGGGGTTGTCCTTGAGGAAGTTGCGGGCGTTCTCCTTGCCCTGGCCCAGCTGGTCGCCCTCGTACGTGTACCAGGCGCCGGCCTTGCGGACGAAGCCCTCCTCCACGCCCATGTCGATCAGACCGCCCTCGCGGCTGATCCCCTGGCCGTAGAGGATGTCGAACTCGGCCTGCTTGAAGGGCGGCGCGACCTTGTTCTTGACGACCTTGACGCGGGTGCGGTTGCCGACGGCGTCGGTGCCGTCCTTCAGCGTCTCGATACGACGGATGTCGAGCCGCACCGAGGCGTAGAACTTGAGCGCCCGGCCACCGGTCGTGGTCTCCGGCGAGCCGAACATCACGCCGATCTTCTCGCGGAGCTGGTTGATGAAGATGGCCGTGGTCTTGGACTGGTTGAGCGCACTGGTGATCTTCCGGAGCGCCTGGCTCATCAGCCGCGCCTGAAGACCCACGTGCGAGTCGCCCATCTCGCCCTCGATCTCCGCGCGCGGCACCAGGGCCGCGACGGAGTCGATGACGATGAGATCGAGCGCCCCGGAGCGGACCAGCATGTCCACGATCTCCAGGGCCTGTTCACCGTTGTCCGGCTGGGACAGCAGCAGACTGTCGATATCGACGCCGAGCTTCTTCGCGTACTCCGGGTCGAGGGCGTGCTCCGCGTCCACGAAGGCCACCGTGCCGCCCGCCCGCTGGGCGTTCGCCACCGCGTGCAGCGTCAGTGTCGTCTTGCCGGAGGACTCCGGCCCGTACACCTCCACCACGCGGCCACGCGGGATGCCGCCGACTCCGAGCGCGACGTCGAGTGCGGTCGACCCGGTGGGGATGACCTCGATGGGCTCGTTCGGCCGCTCGCCGAGGCGCATCACCGCGCCCTTGCCGAATTGCCGTTCAATTTGGGCGAGAGCGGCGTCCAGCGCCTTCTCGCGGTCGGATCCTGCCATGGGTTCCACCCGATTTGCTTGTGTCGATCGCTTCACATCGAAGACGCTATCCCCTGCCACTGACAATGGGCCTCGACGTCCTCCCGGCCTGTGGATAACTCCCGTCTCCCGGAACCCCGGCCAACCGGCCGCACCCCCATAAGAACGCCTGTTCGATTTTGGTGTCAAGCACCTCTCGCGGGCGTGTCGCGGAGCGGCGGGGGCGGGGTACGGCCGGGGCAGGGTCCGGGCCGCACGGGTCGGGGTGGGGCCAGGGCCGGACGGGGCGCGTGGCTACTCGCGCGTCCCCGCGACCTCGACCGGTCTCGTGCGCAGCGCACAGGGCCGGACGGGGCGCGTGGCTACTCGCGCGTCCCCGCGACCTCGACCGGTCTCGTGCGCAGCGCCGCCAGTGCCGGCAGGACGGCGGCCACCACCGCCAGTACGGCGCTTGCCGCCACCATCGCGCCCAGGCTCCCCCAGGGCACGGCCAGGGGCGACCGGACGGAGAGCAGCGCGAGGGCGCCTCGCAGCCCGAGGAGATTCAGGCCGGCCACGGCGGCGCCGAGGAGCGAGCCCACGGCCACGACCACCAGGGCCTCGGCCGTGACGAGGCGGAGCACCTGCGGCTTGGTCGCACCGGTGAGCCGGAGCACCGCGAGGTCCCCCACCCGGTCGGAGGTCGCCATGACCAGGGTGTTCACCAGCGCGATCCCGGTGTAGAGCAGGGCGATCCCGAGAATCAGCAGCATCCCCAGCCGGGTGCTCTCGCTGGAGCGGGGGTGGCTCCGCTCCAGCCACGCGTTCTTCGTGAGGACGGTCGTCCCCGTCGCCCGGCCCGCCTCGCGCAGCGCGGCGTCAACAGCCGCGGCGTCCGCGCCGTCCCGCAGCTTGATGTCGACGCGATCGACCGTGGCACCGGGGGCGTTGCGCGGGGTGACGTACACACCGTTGTCGCCGGTGCCGGTCCGGAGCACCGCCACGATCCGCAGGGTCGCCTCGCTGCCGTCGCCCAGCCAGACCCTCACTCGCTGCCCGACCGTCCGTTGCCGCCACTCCTCGTTGACGACGATGCCGCCGTCGTCGAGATCGGCCACCCGGCCGGACGCCACGGGCAGCCGGGACACCGCCGCGAGATCCGCCGGGTCCACGGCTCTGGCCTCGGACGTCACGAGGGCCACGTCCTCTTCGAGGGCGGTCACGGCGGTGGAGCGGGATGCGCTCACAGCCGTGCCGGGAATGCTCCGCGCGCGTGTCACGAACGCGGCAGGCAGCGCGCCGTCCTCGCCCGGCACCGCCACCACGTAGTCCGCGCTCGTCTGCGCCGCGGCCTCGGTGGCCTTGGCCCCGTTGATCGTCGCGGTCGTACCCAGGAGGGAGGCGGCGAGCGCGACGGTGATCAGGACGGGAGCGGCGACGGCCGCCGTACGGCGCACCCCGGTGGCCGCGTTCGCCCGCGCCAGCAGACCGGTGGCACCCGGCAGCCGGGCGGGCAGCCAGGTGACGAGCCTGACCAGCGGCGGCACGAGCACGGGCGCGTACAGGGCGAAGCCGACGATCAGCAGCATCGGCCGGGTGATGTAGGTCTTCCTCTTGAGGGCCTCGCCGGGATCGGTGGCCAGCGACCATACGAGCAGTCCCAGGCCGGCCAGCAGGACGAGGGCTCCGAGCAGCCGGCGGCTCGGGGGCATCGCTCGGCTGTCGACCGCCGCCTCACGCAGCGCCTCTGTGGGCTTGATCCGCCCCGCCCGCCAGGAGGACGTCAGGACGCCGGCCATCGCCACGCACAGGCCCGTCCAGAAGGCCGTGTGCAGCGGCCAGGTCTGGTCGCCGATCGCGAACCAGGACGGTGCGACGCCGTTCTCGACCAGCCACGCGGCGATCCGCGGTGCGCCGAGGACGCCGAGCAGGCAACCGGTGGCCGAGGCCGGTACGGCGACGAGGACCGCCTCGGCGAACACCGTCCGCCGTATCTGCCGTGGAGTGGCGCCCGCCGTACGGAGCAGACCGAACTCGCGTCTGCGCTGGGCCACGGCGAAGGCGAAGGTCGACGCCACGACGAAGACCGAGACGAAGCAGGTGATGCCCGCCGCCGTGCCCAGCAGCGCGTTGACCGCGACCAGGGCCTCGCTGTCACGGTCCGGGTCGGGATCGGCCCTGCGCCGTTCGTCGCCGGTCAGGACCTCGAACCCGGATCGGGCGTCGGCGGCGTCGTTGGCCTGGGCGTTGTCGGCGGTCGCCCGTACGGCCTTCCGTACGGCCGTCGCGTCCGCCTGCACCACCAACGCGGAGATACGGGGCGAGAGTTGGGCGGCCTCGGCATCGGTGAAGAACACGGCGTTCTCGAAGTCCGTCGCGCCCACGGTGCCGACGACAGTGCGGTCGCCGGGCCCGCCCGGGGTCACGACCCGCACGCGGTCGCCGACCTCCACGCCGCCGGCCCGCCCCTGCGCACGGGGCGCCACGGCGACGACGATCTCGTCGGATGTCGCGGGCGCGCGACCGTCCGTGAGCCGGTACGGCGTCGCCGCCGCGACCGACCACGGGTGCCCCACCGCACCGTCTCCGTCACCCGCCCCGTCCGCCCCGTCAGTGGCACTTCCTCCCGAGGATGCGTCGGCGAACGACACCGGGAACGTCCGGTCCTCGACGGTGCGGCCGAGCCGCGCGAGTTCGGCGGCCAGGCCGTCCGGCACCGCGCGGGGTTCGGCGAGCCGCCGCGTACGTTCGCCGATCGGCGTGGAGACCCGCAGGGTGTCGGACGCCCTGACGACCACCGGGGCCGCGGCGAAGCGCTCCGGCCCCCGGTGCGGGGCCTCGAACGTGGCCGCCAGCGCGAGCCCGGTGGCGGCGATGAGCCCCACACCGAGGGCAAGGGCGACGAACGACCCGGTGAAGGTGACCCACCGGGCCCGCATGCCCTGGAGCGTCAGCCTCAGCACGGGGCCACCGCCAGGGCGGTCATCCGCTCGGCGACCCGGTCCGCGGTCGGTGAGTCGAGAGCGCCCCGTACGCGGCCGTCGGCCAGGAAAAGGACCCGGTCCGCGTACGACGCCGCCGTCGGGTCGTGCGTCACCATGATCACTGTCTGGCCCCCGTCGACCATGCCGCGCAGCAGGGTCAGAACCTCCCGGCCGGTCCTGGAGTCCAGCGCCCCCGTCGGCTCGTCCCCGAAGAGCACGTCGGGGCGGGTGACGAGCGCCCTGGCGAGCGCCACCCGCTGCTGCTGGCCGCCGGAGAGCTCGCTCGGCCGGTGCCCCGCGCGGTCACGCAGCCCCACCCGCTCCAGCACGTCGAGAACGGCGCCCCGTTTCGGTCGCCGGCCGGCCAGGCGCAGCGGGAGTGCGACGTTCTGTTCGGCGGTGAGCGAGGGAAGCAGGTTGAACGCCTGGAAGACGAAGCCGATGCGTTCACGCCGCAGCAGGGTCAGCTTGTTCTCACTGAGCGAGGTCAGGTCGCGGTCCCCGAGCATCACGGTCCCGCTGGTGGGCCGGTCCAGTCCGGCCGTGCACTGGAGCAGGGTGGACTTGCCCGAGCCGGAGGGCCCCATGACGGCGGTGAAGGTGCCCTTGGGTATGTCGAGGGTGACCCGGTCGAGCGCGGTCACCGCCGCCGTGCCCTTCCCGTAGGACCGGGTGACGGAACTGAGCCGGACCGCCACGTCCTCCGTGAGAAGGCCGTCCGGGGCGTGGTCGTGGGCGGCGATGCTGGTCATGTCGTTCATGGCCCTCACTCAAGCCGCGCCGGGCGCCGCGCACATCACAGCAGGACGCCATGCCGATGGTGGGGCTGCGTACGGGGCGAATGGTGGAGTTAGCTGGGTGGTCGCCCCGTGCGCAGCCCGCCTACCGTGCGTCCATGCACTCCCCCAGCCTCTGGCAGGCGCTCCGGACGCCCCGTTACCTCCGCGGCAGGTGGCCGTGGCGCTCCGCGGCGTATCTGCTGAGCGGCGTTCTCGTCGGCTTCGCGACCCTGGTCTCACTGCTCCTGCTGGCGGTCACGGGCGGCACGCTGGCGGTGGTCGTCATCGGCCTGCCGCTGCTGTTGATGTTCGTCCTCGCGGGCATCCCGCTGGCCGCGCTAGAGCGTCGCCGGCTGCGGCTGATCGACCCCGCCGTACTGTCCGATCCGCACCGCGAGCCGGACGGCACCGGTCTCGCCGCCTGGGTACGGGTCCGTCTCAAGGAGCCTGCCACGTGGCGGGAGTTGGGCTACGCGCTGCTCTTCGCGTTCGTGCTGTGGCCGCTGGAGGCACTGGTCGTCGGGACGGTGCTCGTCGTCTGCGGCGGCCTGTTGGTCACGCCCGTCGTCATGGCCACGGTCGGTGGGGGCGAGGAGGTCCGCGTACTGAAGATCTGGCTGGCCCACTCGTACCCGCAGGCGTTCACGGCGGCGCTGGCCAGCGCGCTCCTGCTGCCCGTCCTCGCCTACCCGCTGGGGGTGGTGGCCGCCGGGCGTGCGGCGCTGACCAGACACTTGCTGTCGTCCCGTGAGGCGGCAGTCGATTCGCGTATCGAGGAGCTGGGCCGTTCCCGGATGCGGCTGGTGGACGCCTTCGAGGCGGAACGCCGACGGATCGAGCGTGATCTCCACGACGGCGCGCAACAGCGCCTGGTGGCCCTGTCGATGACGCTCGGACTCGCGAGGCTGGAGAACCCCGGTGAGCCGCTGGAGGGCCTCCTGGCGAAAGCACACGACGAGGCGGGCACCGCCCTGGTGGAGATCAGGGAGCTGATCCGGGGCATCCACCCGCAGGTGCTCACCGACCGGGGGCTGAAGGACGCCGTCGAGGACGTCGCCGACCGGTCGACGGTGCCGGTCGACGTGCGGTTCGAGCTGCCGGGCCGGCTGCCCGAACCCGTCGAGACGGCGGCGTACTTCGCGGTCTCCGAGGCGCTCGCGAACGTCGCCAAGCACAGCGGGGCCGAGGGCGCGCGGGTGCGTGGCGAGATCACCGGCGGCGAACTCGTCGTGGAGGTGAGGGACGACGGGGCGGGCGGCGCGGACTTCTCCGGCGGCACCGGCCTCCAGGGGGTCGCGGACCGTATCTCGGTGCTCGACGGCCAGCTGCTGGTCTCCAGCCCCGCCGGCGGACCCACAGTGTTCCGCGTACGGATCCCCTGCCGGCCCACCGGCACCGCCACGAGCGCCGAACGGGCCGTCCCCGCCGGCATTCCCGCCGCTCCCGCCGCCGCTCCCACCCGGACGAGGACCTGATGTCGCGCATCGTGCTGGCCGAGGACAGCGTGCTCCTGCGGGACGGACTCAGGGGCCTCCTCGAACGCTTCGGGCACACGGTCGTCGCCGAGGCCGGGACCGCCGGCGAACTGACCGACGCGGTGGCGGAGCACCGGCCCGACATCGTGGTGACGGACGTACGTATGCCGCCGGGGTTCTCCGACGAAGGGCTGCGGGCCGCGCTGGAGTTGCGTGAGCGGCAGCCGGAACTGCCCATCCTGGTACTGAGCCAGTACGTGCAGCGCGCGTACGCCGAGGAGCTGCTCGACTCCTCGGACGGCACCAGTGTCGGCTATCTGCTCAAGGAGCGGATCGGGCACGTCGAGGAGTTCGTCGACGCCGTCCGCCGCGTCGCCGAGGGAGCCACGGTCGTGGACCCCGAGGTCGTACGGCAGTTGCTCAGGCACCGGCGCGATCCTCTGTCGAGGCTGACGCCGCGCGAGCAGGAAGTACTGGCGCTGATGGCGGAGGGCAGGTCCAACGCCGCCATCGGCGCGGCGCTGCACGTCAGCGAGGGAACGGTGAGCAAGCACTTCGGCAGCATCCTCACCAAACTCGACCTCTCACTGACCGACGCGACGAACCGACGCGTCCTTGCCGTGCTCGCCTACCTGCGCGGCTGAGTCCTGCCGCGTACATCCTCTCCGGAGCCGCGTACGTCCTCTTCAGAAGGTCAGGAGCCGTCGTCCGCGCGGGGCGGCGGCACACGCGGGCTGCCGCGACGCAGCGGACCGCGCCGCAGCGCGCCACCTCGCAGCGCTCGGCGCATCCGCGCCCGCGCGCGCCCGCTGCCACGGCGCCGGTGCCCGTGCACGCGCGGATCGTCCGTAACGTCGTACCGCTTCACGTACGCCCCGAGGAAGGCCTGCAGCGTCGCCACCGCGGGGATGGCGATCAGCGCGCCGACGGCGCCGAGCAGCGCCGTACCGGCGACGACGGAGCCGAAGGCCACGGCGGGGTGGATGTCGACGGTCCTGGCGGTGAGTTTGGGCTGGAGGACGTAGTTCTCGAACTGCTGGTAGATCACGACGAATCCGAGCACCCACAGCGCGTACCACGGGGCCACCGTGAAGGCGATCAGCATCGGCAGGGCGCCGGCCAGATAGGTGCCGATGGTCGGCAGGAACTGCGAGACGAGGCCCACCCACACCGCGAGCACCGGCGCGTACGGGATCCCGAGGATCTCCAGGAGGATGTAGTGAGCGACGCCGGAGATGAGGGCCATCAGCCCGCGCGAGTAGATGTAGCCGCCGGTCTTGTCGACCGCGATCTCCCAGGCGCGCAGCACCTCGGCCTGCTTGGCCGGGGGCAGGACGGAGCACACGGTGCGGCGCAGCCGCGGCCCGTCGGCGGCGAAGTAGAACGAGAACAGGAAGATCGTCAGGAGCCGGAAGAGACCGCCGAGCACGGTGGTCGAGATGTCGAGCACACCGCTCGCGCTGTTCTGGACGTATCTCTGGAGCCAGTCGGAGTGGAGCAGGCTGTCCTGGACGGCCACGCGCGACAGCTCGGTGCGGAAGTTCTCGTTGATCCAGTTGATGAGCGAGTCGAGGTAGTTGGGGAAGTCCTCGACGATCTCGATGATCTGCCCCGCGAGCATCGAGCCGAGCAGTACGACGAAGCCGACGCTCGCGATCAGCACCGCGAAGAAGACGAGGAAGGTGGCGAGTCCGCGCCGCAGACCGTGCGATGCCATCCGGCTGACGGCCGGCTCGACGGCCAGGGCCAGGAAGAAGGCGATCAGGATGTTGATCAGCAGCGAGAGGAGCTGCTGGAAGGCCCATGTGCCCACTTGGAAGCAGGCGACGAGCACCAGCGCGAGCACCATGGCACGAGGCAGCCAGCGGGGCATACGGGCCGCCCCGTCGGTGCTCCCCGCCGCGGGAGGAGGCGGCGGTGGAGATGACGGCTGGGGGTCCTGGGCTGTTTCGTCGGTCAGCGGCACAGGGCCAGTGTCCCGTACGCGTACATCACCGTTTGTCGGCGGGCACTCCCATGGCGGCGCAGACCGCTCTCCAGACGTCCTTGGCCTCCCAGCCCGCGTCGAGGGCCTCGTGCACCGTACGGCCGCCCAGCTCGGCCATCACATGGTCGCGGGCGAAGGAGTCCGCGTACGCGGGGCCGAAGTGGTCCGCCATCCGTTCCCAGAAAATCGTCAGCCGCATGGGTCCAGTATCCCGCTCCCGGGAGTGCGGCCGGGGCCGCCAGCCCCGGAGCCACCCGTCACAGACAGCCCGCGCGTGTCAGCCGCCGAGAGCGCGTACGCCCGCGGTCACCGCGACCGCCGCCGCGATGACGACCAGGAACGGGGCGCGCAGCACCAGCGCGAGCCCCGCCGCGGCGAGACCGGCCACCCTGGCGTCGACGACCAGCGCGCCGTCGACGCCGCCGAAGGCCTGCTGCGCCGTGAGAGCAGCCAGCAGCGCGACGGGCAGGAGTGCGGACAGCCGCTGGACGAGGGGGCGTTCCAGGACGCCCGCCGGTACGAGCAGCCCGAGCAGTTTGACGAGGTAGCAGCCGACCGCGGTCAGTCCGATGGCGAGCCAGATACTCAACGGTCCGTCTCCTTGCGGTCGGTGGCCCCGCGGCCCTCGAACCAGAGCACTGCGGGGGCGGCGAGCGCGGCGACGAGCACCGGTACCCCGGCGGGGAGCAGCGGCAGGAAGCCGAGCCCGAGGACGACGGCGACAGCCGCGACGGCGCGCTCCGTCGTCGTCCGCAGCATGGGGGCGAGCAGGGCCAGGAAGACGGCGGGCCCGGCCGCGTCGAGCCCCCACGCGCCGGTGTCGCCGATGGCCTCGGCGCCGAGCGCCCCGAGCAGCGTGGTGAGGTTCCACAGCACGTAGAGGGTGAGCCCGGTGACGGTGAAGCCGATGCGCGCGCCGCGCCGTGTGGGCTGTGCGAGCGCGACGGCCGTCGTCTCGTCGATCACCCACTGGGCGGCGAAGGGGCGTACGAAGCGTGGCAGCGCCAGCAGTTGGGACAGGCGCAGACCGTAGAACGTGTTGCGTACGCCGAGGAAGAAGGCACCGGCAGCGGCGGTGAGGGGATTGCCGCCCGCCGCCAGCGCGCCGACGAGTGCGAACTGAGAAGCGCCGGTGAAGACCAGCAGGCTGAGCGCGCAGCTCTGTAGGAGGCTGAGGCCCGCCCCGGCGGAGGTCACGCCGAAGGCGAAGCCGGAGAGGCCGACGGCGATGCCGACCCCGAGGGCATCGCGTACGACGGCCGAATCCGGCTGCGGCTCACCGCCGGGCCCGGCTTCCCGGCCGGCCTCCAGGCCCGCACCGGCTGCTGTCGCCGCGCGTTCCGGCCCCGCCGCCGATGATGTCTGCTCTGCCACGTCTTCTGCCACGTCACGGACGCTACGGGGCGGGCTCGGGCCCCGTCTTGTACGTTCTTGCGCGCCCCGCGCCCCGCGCCAGCAGTCGGCCCGGCCCGTGGTGGCCCTCGTAACGTCCGCACGCTTCCTGCCGTACTCAGGTGCCGCCCTGTGCCCGCTCCTTGCGGTACGCGCCGGGCGGCACCCCCACGATCCGGGTGAAATGCCGGTTCAGGTGCGGCTGGTCGGTGAAACCGACGAGGCCGGCCACCTCGGCGGGGGCCGTCCCGGCGTCCAGCAGATGGCGGGCCCTGCGCACGCGCGCGTCGGTGAGCCAGGTGTGCGGAGGCATGCCGTACGTGTCCTTGAAGGCCCGCAGCAGGGCGAAGGGGCTGGTGCCCAGTTCGGCCGCGAGCCGCTCCAGCGACGGCGGGTCGGCCAGCCGCCGCTCCAGTACGGCACGCGCGCGTGCCGCCGTCCTTGCGCCGGCACCCCGAGCCGTACGTTGCGGCAGCGCGCCCCCGTTCAGCCGCAGGAGGCGGGTGACGGCGACCCGCAGCAGCGTGTCGGCGGCGAGGGCGTTCCCCTCGTCGGCGGCGCGCAGGACCTGGTGGACGAGGCGGACGGCGTACGGGTCGTCCACGACGGGGGCGACGAAGCCCGGCGTACCGCTGATCCGCGTCGTCTCGGCCGCGATCTCCGCGACGAGGTCGGGGGAGGGGTAGACGGCCCCGTACCGCCAGCCTTCGGGCCCCTGCGCGTGGCCGGTGTGCGGGGTGTCCGGGTTGACCAGTGCGAGCGAGCCGGGGCCCGCGTACTGGTCGCTGCCGCCGTGGTGGAACACCTCCACGCCGTCGGTGATCGCGGCGATGACGAACGTCTCGTGGGTGTGCCTGATGAAGGTCTTGCTGATGTACCGGGCCCGCAGGAGGTCGACGCCGGGCAGCTCGGGGTAGCGCCAGTGCCGTGCCTGCTCCCGAGCCGCCATGGCTCCAGTCTGCACGGGTCGCGCCGAGCCCCGCCTCCCCGGCCCACCAGCCGGTCCTTCGCCACTTCGCCGCCACTTCGACTCGTCCGTTTCCGCAGGTCCGGGCGATTGTCAGTGGCGGGGTGCACGATGGGGAGATGTCCGGCAGTGCACTCGACTCGTTCTCCCCCGCGACCCGCAGCTGGTTCTCCGGGGCCTTCTCCGCGCCCACCACTGCGCAGGAGGGGGCCTGGGGTGCCATCGCCCAGGGCTCGGACGTGCTGGTCGTGGCCCCGACCGGCTCCGGCAAGACTCTGGCCGCCTTTCTCGCCGCCCTGGACCGGCTGGCCTCCGTGCCCCCGCCCGCCGAGGCGAGGAAGCGCTGCCGGGTGTTGTACGTGTCCCCGCTCAAGGCTCTGGCGGTGGACGTGGAGCGCAATCTGCGCAGCCCGCTCACGGGCATCCGGCAGGAGTCTGTGCGCCTCGGACAGCCCGAGCCGGAGATCCGGGTCGGCATCCGTTCCGGCGACACCCCGGCCGCCGAGCGCCGCTCGATGTCGACCAAACCGCCGGACATCCTGATCACCACCCCCGAGTCCCTCTTCCTGATGCTCACGTCGTCCGCGCGCGACGCGCTGGCCGGGGTCGAGACGGTGATCCTGGACGAGGTGCACGCCGTCGCGGGGACGAAGCGCGGCGCCCATCTCGCCGTCTCCCTGGAACGGCTCGACGAGCTGCTGCCGCGCCCGGCCCGCCGTATCGGCCTGTCGGCCACGGTGCGTCCGGTGGACGAGGTCGCTCGTTATCTCTCCCCCCAGCGCAGGGTCGAGATCGTGCAGCCTCCCTCCGGGAAGGAGTTCGATCTGTCCGTCGTCGTCCCCGTCGAGGACCTGGGCGAGCTGGGAGGCTCCCCGGCGGCCGGCACCGGGAGCGAGACCGGCGGCGACAAGCCGTCGATCTGGCCGCACGTCGAGGAGCGGATCGCCGATCTCGTCCAGGCGCACCGGTCGACGATCGTCTTCGCCAACTCCCGCCGCCTCGCCGAGCGCCTATGCAACAGGCTCAACGAGATCGCGTACGAACGGGCCACGGGCGAGGCCATGCCCGAGGCCCACTCCCCCGCCGAGATCATGGCCGAGTCGGGCGCCGCCAAGGGCGCCCCGCCCCTCCTGGCCCGCGCCCACCACGGTTCGGTCTCCAAGGAGCAGCGCGCCCGGGTCGAGGAGGACCTCAAGGCGGGCCGTCTGCCCGCCGTCGTGGCCACGTCCAGCCTGGAGCTGGGCATCGACATGGGCGCGGTGGATCTCGTCATCCAGGTCGAGTCGCCCCCGTCCGTGGCCTCCGGCCTCCAGCGCGTGGGCCGGGCAGGCCACCAGGTGGGCGCGGTCTCCACAGGGGTCGTCTTCCCCAAGTACCGGGGCGATCTGGTGCAGGCCGCCGTCGTCACCGAACGGATGCGCTCCGGCTCCATCGAGGCCCTGCGGATTCCCGCCAACCCCCTGGACGTCCTCGCCCAGCAGCTCGTGGCGACGGTCGCGCTCGACACCTGGCAGGCGGACGACCTGCTCGCCCTGGTCCGCCGCGCGGCGCCGTTCGCCTCGCTTCCCGAGTCCGCGTTCACCGCCGTCCTCGACATGCTCGCGGGCCGCTATCCATCGGACGCGTTCGCCGAGCTGCGCCCCCGTGTGGTGTGGGACCGCGTGACGGGTACGGTCACGGGCCGCCCCGGCGCGCAGCGTCTCGCCGTCACCTCGGGCGGCACGATTCCCGACCGCGGCCTGTTCGGAGTGTTCCTCGCCGGGTCCTCCGGTGCCGGCGACGGCTCCGGCAACGGCAACGGCCGCAGGGGCGGCGGCCGGGTGGGCGAGCTCGACGAGGAGATGGTGTACGAGTCGCGGGTCGGCGACGTCTTCACGCTCGGCACGACCTCGTGGCGTATCGAGGACATCACCCGCGACCAGGTGCTCGTCTCCCCCGCCCCCGGAGTGCCCGGCCGCCTCCCCTTCTGGAAAGGCGACCAGCTGGGCCGCCCGCTCGAACTGGGCCGCGCGGTGGGTGCGTTCCTGCGCGAGGTGGGCGCGCTGTCCCCGGAGGACGGCAGGCTGCGGCTGGTGGCCGCCGGGCTCGACGCCTGGGCGGCGAACAACGTCCTGGCGTATCTGGACGAACAGCGCCGCGCCTGCGGTCATGTCCCCGACGACCGGACGATCCTCGTGGAGAGGTTCAGGGACGACCTGGGCGACTGGCGGGTCGTCATCCACTCCCCGTTCGGTGCCCAGGTGCACGCACCGTGGGCGCTGGCTCTCGGCGCCCGGCTCTCCGAGCGGTACGGCATGGACGCCCAGGTCATGCACGCCGACGACGGCATAGTGCTCCGGCTGCCCGACGCCGATCTGATGAGCCTGGACCTCCTCGACCAGGACCCGATGTCGCTCGACACGACGTACGACAGCGAGCAGGCACCGGTCGGCGCCGGTGATGTCGCCTTCGACCGAGGCGAGATCGGACAGATCGTCACCGACCAGGTGGGCGGCTCCGCGCTGTTCGCCGCCCGCTTCCGTGAATGCGCGGCGCGCGCCCTGCTGCTGCCCCGGCGCAGTCCCGGCAAGCGCACACCGCTGTGGCAGCAGCGCCAGCGAGCCTCCCAACTGCTCCAGGTGGCCAGCGAGTTCGGCTCCTTCCCCATCGTCCTGGAGGCCGTCAGGGAGTGCCTCCAGGACGTCTTCGACGTGCCCGGTCTCACCGAGCTGATGGGCGACATCGAATCCCGCCGGGTCCGGCTGGTCGAGGTCACGACCGCCGAGCCGTCCCCGTTCGCCCGCTCGCTCCTCTTCGGGTATGTCGCACAGTTCCTTTACGAGGGCGACTCCCCGCTCGCCGAGCGCCGCGCCGCCGCGCTCTCCCTCGACTCGCGGCTCCTGGCCGAGCTGCTCGGCCAGGCGGAGCTGCGCGAGCTGCTGGACGCCGACGTCCTGGAGGAGCTGGAGCGTGAGCTCCAGTGGCTCACCGACGACAGGCGTATCAAGGACGTGGAGGGCGTGGCCGACCTGCTGCGGGTCCTCGGGCCGCTCACCGACGCCGAGTTGGCGGAGCGCGGGTCCGAGCCCCGGTGGCCGGCCGATCTCGCCGCGTCCCGCCGCGCCATCCGGGTCCGGATCGGCGGCGCCGAGTACTGGGCGGCGATCGAGGACGCGGGCCGGCTGCGTGACGCGCTGGGCACCGCCCTGCCCGTCGGTGTCCCCGAGGCGTTCACCGAGCCCGTCAAAGACCCACTCGGCGATCTCCTGGCACGTTACGGACGCACGCACGGCCCGTTCACCTCCTCCGCGGCGGCCGAGCGCTTCGGTCTCGGTCCGGCCGTCACCGAAGGCGCGCTGCAACGTCTCGCCGCGAGCGGCCGTGTCGTCCAGGGCGAGTTCCATCCCTCCGGGATCGGCCAGGAGTGGTGCGACGCCACGGTCCTTCGCCGGCTGCGCCGCAGGTCGCTCGCCGCACTGCGCCACGAGCTGGAGCCCGTACCGCCCGCCGCGCTCGCCACGTTCCTGCCCCAGTGGCAGCATCTGGGCAACCACAGCCTGCGCGGCATCGACGGACTGGCACGCGCGATCGAGCAGTTGCAGGGCGCGCCCATCCCGGCGTCCGCCCTGGAGAAGCTGGCCCTCCCCTCCCGGGTCACGGGGTACGCACCGACCCTCCTGGACGAACTGACCACCACCGGCGAGGTCCTCTGGGCCGGCGCGGGCGCCCTGCCCGGCAAGGACGGCTGGATCTCGCTCTATCTGGCCGACTCCGCACCGCTGTTGCTCCCGCCACCGCATCCCCTGGAGCTGACGGCACTGCACGAATCGGTGCTCACCACCCTCTCCGGCGGGTACGGCCTGTTCTTCCGCCAGATCGCCGACCAGGTCCGGGCCACCACCCACCCGGATGCCACCGATCCCCAACTGGCCGACGCCGTCTGGGATCTGGCCTGGTCGGGGCGGCTGACCAACGACACCCTGGCGCCGCTGCGCTCCCTCCTCGGCTCGGGGCGTACGGCGGGCTCGACCGCCCACCGCGCCAAACGGGCCGTCCCACGCGGGCGTTACGGCACCCTCACCGCCGCAGCCCGGCCCGTCTCCCGTACGGGACCGCCGACCGTGAGCGGGCGATGGTCCCTGCTCCCGGCCGCCGACCCGGACACCACGCGCAGGGCGCACGCCCTGGCCCGTACCCTCCTCGACCGGCACGGAGTGGTGACCCGCGGCGCCATCGCCTCGGAAGGGATCGAGGGCGGCTTCTCGGCCGTCTACCGGGTGCTGTCGGCCTTCGAGGACAGCGGGCAGGCGCGTCGCGGTTATGTCGTCGAGGGCCTGGGCGCGGCCCAGTTCGCCGTGGACGGCGCGGTGGACCGCCTCCGCGCGGCCTCCACCGCCCGCGACCGCGCGGCGTCCGCCCCCTCGCCGCGCGCCGTGGTCATGGCCGCCGCCGACCCCGCCAACGCCTACGGAGCGGCACTGCCCTGGCCGGACCCGCCGACGGGCGCCGGCCACAAACCGGGTCGCAAAGCGGGCTCCCTGGTCGTCCTGGTCGACGGCGTGCTGACGCTCTACATGGAACGCGGCGGCAAGACCCTCCTCGCCTGGCCCGGCGACCCGGCGGCCCAGTCCGACCCGGCGCATCCGGACACGGCCGACGACGCGCAGCTGATCGCGGCGGCCGAGGCCCTGGCGTCGGCCGCCCGCGCGGGCGCGCTCGGTACGGTCACGGTGGAGCGGGCCAACGGAGAGCAGGCGCTGACCTCACCCGTGGGCCGCGTCCTGGAGTCGGCGGGCTTCCATGCCACCCCGAGGGGGTTGCGCCTGCGAGCCTGACCCCAGCGCTGCGAGCCTGAGCCGGCGCCCGCCCGCGCCCCCCAGGGCCCGCGAATGCACCCCGTCGCCGTACATCTCCGCACGCCACACCCCGTACGCCGACCGTGACGGGAGCCCTCTCACGCGTGATCTCGCGCATGATGGAAACATGCCCGAAGGTGACACCGTCCTGCAGACCGCCCAGCGCCTGCACACCGCCCTCGCCGGGCGGACCCTGACCCGGTCCGACCTCCGCGTCCCCCGGTTCGCGACCTCCGACCTCACCGGCCGGACGGTCCTCGGCGTCACCCCGCGCGGCAAGCACCTCCTGACCCGCGTCGAGGGCGGCCTCACCCTCCACTCACATCTGCGGATGGACGGAGCCTGGTGGGTGTACGGCGCCGACGAGCGCTGGCGCGGCGGCCCCGGCCACCAGATCCGGGCGATCCTCGGCAACGCCGAGCGCACCGCGGTCGGCTACCGGCTCCCCGTACTCGAACTCATCCGCACCACCGACGAGGACAGCGTGGTGGGCCACCTCGGCCCGGACATCCTCGGACCCGACTGGGACCCGGACACCGCCCTGCGCAATCTGCTCGCCGACCCGGCGCGCACCGTGGGGGACGCGCTGCTG
Source organism: Streptomyces sp. NPDC058665 (assembly GCF_042714995.1). NCBI lineage: Bacteria > Bacillati > Actinomycetota > Actinomycetes > Kitasatosporales > Streptomycetaceae > Streptomyces > Streptomyces sp. NPDC058665. Next base: position 18,584 of record NZ_JBHXRX010000054.1, on the reverse strand, counting down.
GACCAGCGCAATCTCGCGGGCGTCGGCAATGTCTTCCGGTGCGAGATCTGTTTCCTCACCCGCACCACCACCTGGCTGCCCATCGGGGACCTGCCGGCCCCTGAGCGGCTGGTGACGGCCGCGAAGAAGCTCCTGGAGGCCAACAGGGAGCGCTCGCGCCGTCATCTGTATGTGTACGGCCGCGCCGGCCTCCCCTGCCGGCGCTGCGGCACCCCCGTCAGCAGGACCACCGACGACGAGCGCCCCGTCTACTGGTGTCCCCGCTGCCAGCTCGGCCCCGTCCCCTGAGAACCGTCCGGCACCCCCTGCCCCTCCCTCTCCACGCCCGCACCGGCGTCCTTCCCGGACCGCGCGGGCGGACGCGGACGAGCCGCCACATGGACAGGCAGCAGGCTCAGCCCCCATCCGCCCGCGGCCACCGCCCCCTCGATGACACCGGCGTGCTCGGGCGCCAAGGCGAGCCGCAGTACGGCCCACCACCAGAGCCCGCCCAGAGCGAGAACCGGCAGAAGGATCCGTCGCCGTGCCATGGCCGCCTCCTCACACCGACGCTAGACCGGCCCGCGTATCAGGCGAAAGGGCGCATCGAAGGCGTGCGAGGCGCACAGCCGCCTTCCACGGAGGCACGCGACCCGAAACACCCGCACATGGCTCACCGGCGCGCCCTACGCGCTCTCCGCCTGGAACATCCACGAATGCTTTTCGAGTTCGGCCGTCAGTCCGATCAGGATGTCCTGGCTGATCGGGTCGGGTTCGTCGGTCGCGATGATCCGCTCCCGCATCCGGACGATCACCACGCCGAGGGCGTCCACCAGCGTCCGTACGGCGTCCGTGTCCGTGATCCAGCCCGCCGGAACGTTGCCGATCGCGCTCTGCGTCGCCACCGTCGCCGCGCGCCCGTCAGGGGTCACGCCGAGCGCCGAGGCCCGTTCCGCCACTGTGTCCGAGTGCTTCCGGGCGGTGGCGACGACCTCGTCGAGCTGGAGGTGCACGGACCGGAAGCGCGGCCCGACGATGTTCCAGTGCACCTGCTTGGCCACCAGCGAGAGATCGAGCAGATCGACGAGCGCGCCCTGCAGGGCTTCGCCGACCAGCTTCAGATCCGCCTCGGGCAGTGAGCTCTTGACGAAAGCCATGGCGGTTCTCCAGTTCCGGTTCACACGTATGTCCAGAATTTCATTCACACGTATGCCCACCATGGCACAAGACCCCAAAAGGGTCATTTCGGAAAATTCAACAAGCTGAGCCGAGATCCTCTCCGCCCCGGACGGCACAGCAGAAGCCCCGGCCGGTCCTCAGACCGCCCGGGGCTCAGGCCTCGGTCACACCGTACAAATCAAGCGGCGACGACATCCACCGCTTCTGTTGGCGCCTTGATGGTCACCCGGTCCGTCGGCACACCTGCAACCGACGTCACGGAGACGGAATTGAGCATCGGACGTACCGCTGCGGGCACCACGGCCGCGGGCACCGGCTCGCTCGCCGCTGCGGACGCGGCCAGCTCGGCCAGTGACAGTTCGTCGCTCACTTCGCGCATGAGCTCGGACATCCGTACGTCAAGCGCGTCGCAGATAGCGGAGAGCAGTTCGGAAGAAGCCTCCTTCTGCCCCCGCTCCACCTCGGAGAGATAGCCGAGCGAGACTCGGGCGGACGAGGAGACTTCGCGCAGAGTACGGCCCTGGCGTTGGCGCTGCCGACGCAGCACGTCACCAAGCAGGCGACGGAGCAGAATCATCGGTGGCTCCCTCCTCGGACCGCGTAGCCGCATCCTTCTCGCCCCACCGTACCGCCTCGCGCTGCGGCCGTGCGGGGAGCGATGTCGTGTTCACTCAGGGCTGCAAACATCAAGTCCCCCCGTTCCGTTCCGTATCGTGTGTCCGTCCGTTCCCGGTCAGTTCGCCGGAGAGCAGTTCCAGCACGCTCCGTACACTCTCTCTACGGATTTCCTCCCGGTCACCGTTCAACCGCAGCGCGGCCACTTTCTCGGCGCCGTGCGGACCGCTCACCGCCACGTAGACCGTGCCCACGGGCTGTCCGTCCTGCGGATCCGGCCCCGCGACCCCCGTGGTCGCGATGCCCCAGCCGGCCGCCAGTACGTCCCGTATGCCGACGGCCATCTGCCGTGCGACCTCGGGATCCACCGCGCCCCGCTCGGCCAGAAGTGTTGCGTCCACACCCAGGACGTCACGCTTGACGTCCGTCGCGTAGGCCGTCACGCTCCCGCGCAGCGCCCGGGAGGCGCCGGGGACGGAGGTGAGTTCCGCAGCGACGAGACCACCGGTCAGGGACTCGGCGACGGCGAGCGTCGCGCCGTCCCGCAGGAGCAGATCCAGCACCCGGGCGGCGACGCCCTCCAATAGAACGTCGCCGGCCGCCGCATCCTTCCCGGCGGCCGTCACAGGGCGCTCTCCGGCCGCTCACGCTCCGCCGCGCGCCCCGCCCTGCGCAGGACGATCGCCTGGCGTACGTAGTCCAGGCCGGTCACCACGGTCAGCACGACCGCCACCGCCATCACCCAGAACCGCAGCGTCGCGAGGGGCCCCGTCAGCGCCAGCACGTACATGCCGACCGCCACCCCCTGCGCGAGCGTCTTCATCTTGCCGCCGCGGCTGGCGGGAATGACCCCGAGCCGGATCACCCAGAACCGCATCAGCGTGATCCCGAGCTCACGGAAGAGAATGACCCCGGTCACCCACCACGGCAGGTCCCCGAGCGCCGAGAGACTGATCAGCCCCGCGGCCATGATCGCCTTGTCGGCGATCGGGTCGGCGATCTTCCCGAAGTCGGTGACCAGGTTGTACGTACGGGCCAGATGCCCGTCGAAGATGTCGGTGATCATGGCCACGGCGAACGCGGCCCACGCCCATGCGCGCCAGGCCGGGTCGTACCCGCCGTCCTGAAGCAGCAGCGCCACGAAGGCCGGCACGAGCACCAGCCGCATCATGGTGAGGATGTTGGCGATGTTCCACACGCTGGCCTGATTGACGGCCGCAGCCCCCAGCTTGCCACCGGGCGCCGGCCTACCCTGGCCGCCCTCGGCCGATGCCGGGACTCCGGTCATCTGGCTGCCTCCTCGCCGGGGCTCCGGGGCTCGTCCCCGGTGAACCCGCAGTACTCGGCCACCAGGTCGACACCCTGTGTACCGACCACCTTCGCCTCGACCATACGACCCGGACGCAGGCCCTCGCCCGATGTGAAGATCACCTGACCGTCGGTCTCGGGCGCCTGGTGTGCCGCCCGGCCCACGGCGCCCTCCTCGGCGTCGTCGGACTCCAGGGACTCCACGAGCACCGTCAGGGTCTCCCCCAGGCGCTCCTCGGCCCGCTGCGCCGTCAGTTCGTCGGCCAGCCGCGACAGATGTGCCAGCCGCTCGGCCACGACGTCCTCGTCCAGCTTGTGCTCGTACGTCGCGGCTTCCGTGCCGTCCTCGTCCGAGTAGCCGAACACACCGATGGCGTCGAGCCGCGCGCCGGTGAGGAAGCGCTCCAGCTCGGCGAAGTCGGCCTCTGTCTCGCCCGGGAAGCCCACGATGAAGTTGGAGCGCACGCCGGCCTGCGGGGCCTTGCCCCGGATCGTCTCCAGCAGTTCGAGGAAGCGGTCGGTGTCCCCGAAGCGGCGCATCGCGCGTAGCACGGACGGCGCGGAGTGCTGGAAGGACAGATCGAAGTACGGGGCGACGCCGGGGGTGTCCGTCAGTACGTCGATGAGCCCGGGGCGCATCTCGGCGGGCTGGAGATAGCTGACCCGTACGCGCTCGATGCCGTCGACCGCAGCGAGTTCGGGCAGCAGCGTCTCCAGGAGGCGGATGTCGCCGAGGTCCTTTCCATAGGAGGTGTTGTTCTCGGAGACGAGCATGACCTCCTTCACCCCCTGCTCGGCCAGCCAGCGCGTCTCACCCAGCACGTCCGATGGACGGCGCGAGATGAAGGAGCCTCTGAAGGAGGGGATGGCGCAGAAGGAGCAGCGCCGGTCGCAGCCGGAGGCCAGCTTCACCGAGGCGACCGGGCTGTTGTCGAGACGCCGGCGCAGCGGGGCGCGCGGACCTGAGGCAGGCGCCAGTCCCTGCGGCAGGTCCGCGGGGGCGGGGATGACCGCCTCTCTGGAAATGGCCGCCTCTTCAGAAGAAGGCACCGACACGGCCTCGGAGCCGTGGCCCGGCAGGGCCACACCGGTGGCGCTCTGCCGGTCGGCGGGGCTGAGCGGGAGCAGCTTGCGCCGGTCGCGGGGCGTGTGCGAGGCGTGGATGCCGCCGTTGAGAATGGTCTGGAGGCGGTCGGAGATGTCGGCGTAGTCGTCGAACCCGAGCACACCGTCCGCTTCGGGGAGCGATTCCGCGAGTTCCTTGCCGTAGCGCTCGGCCATGCAGCCGACGGCGACGACGGCCTGCGTCCGGCCGTGATCCTTCAGATCGTTGGCTTCCAGCAGGGCGTCGACGGAGTCCTTCTTGGCGGCTTCGACGAAGCCGCAGGTGTTGACGACGGCGACGTCCGCGTCGGCGGCTTCCTCGACGAGCTCCCAGCCGTCCGCTGCCAAGCGGCCTGCAAGCTCCTCCGAGTCCACCTCGTTACGGGCGCAGCCAAGCGTGACAAGGGCGACGGTACGGCGTTCGGGCATGGGCTCAAGACTACTTTGTCCTGGCCGCCCTCCCGCCGTGCAGGGCTGCCCGGCCGGTCAGGTGACTACCGGCCCGCTCACCGGACGGCCCCAGCACACCGTCCGACCACTCTCCCCGATACCGCCGGCGCCTCGGGCCACGCCCTACGGACAAGCCCTGGGCGCCGGTGCGGTATCAGCCCGCCTCGGGGTCGCCCTTCGTGTAGGAAGGCCGCTCGACCTGGCCCGGCTTGAAGTCCTCGTCGACCTGCTTGCCGTTGACGAAGATGTCGATCACTCCGGCGTTGCCGAGGATGAAGTCGATCTGCTCGTCGTCCTGGAAGGTCTTGGACTCCCCCTTGAGAAGCAGTCCGTCGAAAATCAGTTCACCGTTGGGGGACTTGGCGGAGATCCAGCTCTTGTCCTCGACCGCGGAGAGCTTGACCGTCACCTTGTCGGCGGGGGCCGCGGCGATCGCGCTGTCCGAGGGGTCGGGCTTCGGGTCGGCGGGCTTGGTGGTGCTCGGCGCGGAGGTCGTCTTCTCCGGCGCCGGGCCCTCGGCGACCTGCTTTCCCGGGCTGTCCTCCTCACCACTGTCGAACATGGTGAAGCCGACGAAGCCGATCACCGCGACGATCGCGGCGACCATCGCCGCCGTCCAGTTGGGACGGCGACGCTCCGGGCGGATCCGTTCGGCCTCGAACAGCGGGGCCGCGGGCGTCGGCGACGGACGGCCGCCGTGCTCGGAGTCGTACTGCCTGACAAGCGGTTCGGGGTCGATGCCGACGACGCGCGCGATCATGCGGATATGACCGCGGGCGTAGACGTCGCCGCCGGAGCGCGAGAAGTCGTCCTGCTCGATCGCTTGCACGATGGGGACGCGCACCCGCGTGGAGGCACTGACGTCTTCGAGCGTCAGACCTGCGGCGGAGCGTGCCTGCTGAAGGAGCTGACCGACCGAAGGCTTGTCCTCTTCGGGCTCGGGACGCACGTCCTCAGCGAGTTCGACGGCGGAAGGCTGGTCGTCTTCGGGGGAGTTGCCGATGGACACGGGAGTGCCTTTCGAGCGTGTAGCCACCTGCTGGATGTTCAGTCTATGGGTGGTACGAAAGGGTGGGGCAACCGGGAGGATGGACTTTGTACGCCATCAGAATGGCCGGACGGCGTGTCGGCGGGACACGGCGTGTCTCCCCTTCCACGTTGACGCCCGGACGAGGGGAAAAGTTGCTCCGGGTATCCGTCGGATCGCCTCAGGCTCCGTCAATTTCCGTCAGCTCCTTCGGGAGCGGGCACACCGCGGATCACGGCGAGCACCCCGTCCAGCTCGTCCGCCTTCACCAGGACATCACGCGCCTTGGAGCCCTCGCTCGGACCGACGATGTTCCGTGATTCCATCAGGTCCATAAGTCTGCCCGCTTTGGCGAAACCCACGCGCAACTTCCGTTGAAGCATGGATGTCGAGCCGAATTGGGTGGAGACGACCAACTCGGCGGCCTGGCACAGGAGATCGAGATCCTCGCCGATGTCCTCGTCGATCTCCTTCTTCTTGGCCGTGCCGACGACGACGTCCTCACGGAAGACCGGCGCCATCTGATCCTTGCAGTGCTGGACGACGGCCGCGACCTCGTCCTCCGTGACGAAGGCGCCCTGCATACGGGTCGGCTTGCTGGCCCCCATGGGCAGGAAGAGTCCGTCGCCCTTGCCGATCAGCTTCTCGGCCCCGGGCTGGTCGAGGATGACCCGGCTGTCGGCGAGCGAGGAGGTCGCGAAGGCGAGCCGGGAAGGCACGTTCGCCTTGATCAGACCGGTGACGACGTCGACCGAAGGGCGCTGGGTGGCGAGCACGAGATGGATACCGGCGGCGCGGGCCAACTGGGTGATGCGGACGATCGCGTCCTCGACGTCGCGCGGCGCGACCATCATCAGGTCGGCCAGCTCGTCCACGATCACGAGTAGGTACGGATAGGGCGTCAGCTCGCGCTCGCTGCCCTGGGGGGCCTTGACCTTGCCGTTGCGCACGGCCTGGTTGAAGTCGTCGATGTGGCGGTAGCCGTACGCCGCGAGGTCGTCGTAGCGCAGGTCCATCTCCCGCACGACCCACTGGAGCGCCTCGGCGGCGCGCTTGGGGTTGGTGATGATGGGCGTGATCAGGTGCGGGATGCCCTCGTACGCCGTCAGCTCGACCCGCTTGGGGTCGACGAGGACCATCCGTACGTCCTCGGGGGTCGCCCGGACCATCACCGAGGTGATCAGACAGTTGATGCAGGAGGACTTGCCGGATCCGGTGGCGCCGGCGACCAGCAGGTGCGGCATCTTGGCGAGGTTGGCCATCTCGTAGCCGCCCTCGACGTTCTTGCCGAGCGCGACCAGCATCGGGTGGTCGTCCTCGGCGGCGTCGGCCAGCCGCAGGACGTCGCCCAGGACGACCATCTCGCGGTCGGAGTTGGGGATCTCGATGCCCACGGCGGACTTGCCGGGGATGGGGCTGATGATCCGTACGTCGGGGCTGGCCACGGCGTACGCGATGTTCTTGGTGAGCGCGGTGATGCGCTCGACCTTCACGGCGGGGCCGAGCTGCACCTCGTAGCGGGTGACGGTCGGCCCCCGGGTGAACCCGGTGACGGTCGCGTCGACCTTGAACTCCATGAAGACGTTGGTCAGTGAGTCGACGACCGCGTCGTTGGCCGCGCTGCGGGTCTTGCCGGGGCCGCCCCGCTCCAGCAGGTCCAGCGAGGGCAGGGAGTAGGTGATGTCGCCGGAGAGCTGAAGCTGCTCGGCGCGCGGGGGCAGCGGGCGGTCCTGCGCGGGCGGGGGCTTGGTCAGGTCGGCCACGGCGCCGGACGGGGACTGCGCGGCGGCGCCACGCGGCTCCGGTGCGCGGGCCGGTGGTACGGAGCGCTCCCCCGGCCGGGCCTTCTCCGCGTCCCGCGTACGGTCCGCCGAGACGCCCTGGGTGAGGTCGGCGACGATCGGTGAGGGCGGCATGCCGTTGAGTACGGCTCCGTCCAGCGCCGCGGCAGCGGCGGCGGCCACGTCGACGGCGTCCATGGGGCGGTCGGCCGCCGGCTGCACCGGCCGGCGGCGAGGGCGCCTGCGGCGGGCCAGCGCCTCCGCCTCGGCCTGGTCGGGGTCGTGCTCCTGGTCGTGGTCGGCGAGCGCCGCGGCGCGCCGTGACGCACGGCGCCCCCGCGCGGGCAGGGCCTCACGCCACTGGTCGTCGTACCGCTCGTCGTCGTTGTCGTACTCCTGCTCGCCGTCCTCCTCGTCGTCGTGCTCGGCCGGGGCCGGGTCGAGGATGCCGAGCCGGACACCGAGCTGCCGCAGCCGCTGCGGGATGGCGTTGACGGGCGTCGCGGTGACGACGAGGAGGCCGAAGACGGTGAGCAGGACCAGCAGCGGTACGGCGAGAACCTCGCCCATGGCGAAGATCAGCGGCTTGGAGGCGGCCCAGCCGATGAGCCCCCCGGCGTCCTGCATGGCCTCGGTGCCCTCGTCCCGGCCCGGGGAGCCGCACGCGATGTGGACGAGCCCGAGCACACCGATCACCAGCGCCGACAGGCCGATGACGATACGTCCATTGGCCTCGGGGCGCTGCGGATAGAGGATGAGCCGGACGGCGATGACGGCCAGCAGGATCGGGACGAGCAGGTCGAGCCGGCCGAAGGCGCCGGTGATGAGCATCTCGACGAGATCGCCGACGGGGCCCCGCAGGTTCGACCACGTACCGGCGGCGACGATCAGGCCGAGGGCGAGCAGCAGCAGAGCGCTGCCGTCCTTGCGGTGCGCCGGGTCGAGCCCTTTCGCCCCGCGCCCTATGCCGCGGAACATCGCGCCGACCGCGTGCGCGACTCCCAGCCAGACGAGGCGTACGAGGCGGTAGACGCCGTTCGTCGGGGATGGCGCGGGCTTGGGTGCCGGTTTGGCCACGGACTTCTTCGCGGGGGCCTTCTTGGCCGGTGCCTTCTTCGCGGGCGCCGTCTTCTTCTTCGCGGCGGCCTTGGCGGCGGGGGCCGCCTTCTTCGCGGCACCGCTCGCACGGCCGGCACGCGGTTTCGCGGTGCCCGCAGTGCCCTGGGAACCCTTGCCGGACGTACGTGAGGCCATGGGGGTGAGGTTACCGGTGTGAACGGCGGCGGACACGTGTGCCTACCGCTTCACCCGTACGTGTCGTCCGCCGTCGGCGCGGAACTGACGCGTCGTCAGCACCCTCCACCGGGCTGCCGACGGACCACCGGACACACGGATACGGGCCGCCTGCGGGCCTGTTGGTACCCGGGGCGTGCCCGTCAGTTCGGTGAGGGAAGCGGGGACGCGCCTCCGCTGCCCGGCTCCAGGGCGTCCAGCGCCCTGCGGAGCCCGGTCAGTTTGCGCTCCAGATGTGCGGCGGTGGCGACGGCCGCGGCGTCCGCGGACTCGTCGTCCAGCTGTTTGGAGAGCGCTTCGGCCTGCTCCTCGACCGCGGCGAGCCGCGCGGACAGCTCGGCCAGGAGACCTGTCGGCTCCTTCACCTCGCCCGCGCCCGCCAGTTGGAGTCTGAGCAGCTCGGCCTGCTCCTTCAGCTGACAGTTCTTCATGTACAGCTCTACGAAGACCGAGACCTTCGCACGCAGCACCCAGGGGTCGAACGGCTTGGAGATGTAGTCCACCGCGCCGGCGGCGTATCCCCGGAAGGTGTGGTGCGGACCGTGGTTGATGGCCGTGAGGAAGATGATCGGGATGTCCCGGGTCCGCTCACGCCTCTTGATGTGCGCGGCGGTCTCGAAACCGTCCATCCCGGGCATCTGGACGTCCAGCAGAATGACCGCGAAGTCGTCGGTCAGCAGCGCCTTGAGCGCTTCCTCCCCTGACGATGCCCGCACCAGCGTCTGATCGAGCGCGGAGAGGATGGCCTCCAGCGCCAGCAGATTCTCCGGCCGGTCATCGACCAGGAGGATCTTGGCCTTCTGCACCATGGCCCGCCCTCCTCGCCCCGGCTGTGCACCGGGCGCCGCCCCAGGGGACGACTCCCTTACGCCGTCCGTCCTTGTGCCGGTCATGGTAGCCGCACCCCGCCTGTCGCCACACCCTGTCACCGCGATGTCACTGTGCACGTAGCAAAAACGTCACAGGAGCTCGAAAAGTTCCCCGATTACTTGCGGCTCACACCTGTTGGACCACAGAAACTCGCCTTCCCGCACAGATTCGCACAGCCGCCGGGTGCTCCTGAAGCCGCCGCCCGACGTCCCTTTCGTGTCACTTCTGGTGCATCCACTGCTCCATCACCGACAGAAGATGATCGGGATCGACCGGCTTTGTCACATAGTCAGATGCGCCGGAGTCGATCGCCTTCTCCCGGTCGCCCTTCATCGCCTTCGCGGTGAGCGCGATGATCGGCAGCCCGGCGAACTGCGGCATCCTGCGGATCGCCGTCGTCGTCGCGTATCCGTCCATCTCGGGCATCATGATGTCCATCAGAACCAGCGTCACATCGTCGTGCTGCTCCAACACCTCGATGCCCTCACGGCCGTTCTCGGCGTACAGCACCGACAGACCGTGCTGTTCGAGGACGCTGGTGAGCGCGAAGACGTTGCGGATGTCGTCGTCCACGATCAGCACCTTCTCGCCGCCGAACGAGAACGTAGGCCGCTCCTCCGGAGCCTCGGGCGCCTCCGCCGTCCAGGACTCCTCGCCCGCCGAACCACCCGACAGCCGTGAGCCGTTGCCCACACCCGAGGAGCCGTTCCCGGACCCTCTGGCGGACGGGCCCGCCGGGCCCCCGGACAGCGAACTCATCTGCTCGGGACCGCCCAGGGCCTTGCGGCGGCGCCGGAAGAGCGCGGCGGGCCCCGTACGGACCTCCGAGGGGCCCGCGGGCCGGTCCCGCCGCGCGTGCTCCGACGACAGCCCCACGGAGCCGCCGGCGCGCTGCGGCTCGATGCCCGGAGTCAGCTGCGGATAGCCCTGCGGGGGCAGTTCGCTGGCGTGCAGCGGCAGGTACAGCGTGAACGTCGAGCCGCGGCCCGGCTCGCTCGCCGCGTGGATCTCGCCGCCGAGGAGCCGGGCGATCTCCCGGCTGATGGACAGGCCCAGACCCGTACCTCCGTACTTACGGCTCGTCGTACCGTCCGCCTGCTTGAACGCCTCGAAGATCACCCGCATCTTGCTGGCCGCGATCCCGATACCGGTGTCGGTGACCGAGAAGGCGATCAGATCGGCGTCCGCGTCACGCAGCGAACCGGCCTCCAGAAGCTGCTCCCTGATCGCGTTGGGCACATCCGCCCCGGCGGGCCGGATCACCAGCTCCACAGCGCCCGTGTCGGTGAACTTCACCGCGTTGGAGAGCAAGTTGCGCAGCACCTGGAGCAGCCGCTGCTCGTCCGTGTGCAGCGTCGCCGGCAGCTCCGGGGAGACCCGTACGGAGAAGTCGAGCCCCTTCTCCGCCGTCAGCGGCCGGAACGTCGCCTCGACGTAGTCGACGAGCTGTACGAGCGCGATGCGCGTCGGGCTGACGTCCATCTTGCCCGCCTCGACCTTCGACAGGTCGAGGATGTCGTTGATGAGCTGGAGCAGGTCGGAGCCCGCGCCGTGGATCGTCTCGGCGAACTCCACCTGCTTCGGCGAGAGATTCATCTCCGCGTTGTCCGCGAGCAGCTTCGCCAGGATGAGCAGCGAGTTCAGCGGCGTACGCAACTCGTGCGACATGTTCGCCAGGAACTCGGACTTGTAGCGCATCGACACCGCGAGCTGCTCGGCGCGCTCCTCCAGGACCTGCCGCGCCTCTTCGATCTCGGTGTTCTTCACCTCGATGTCGCGGTTCTGACGGGCCAGCAGCTCCGCCTTCTCCTCCAGCTCGGCGTTGGAGGACTGAAGGGCCTTCTGCCGGTTCTCCAGCTCCGCCGAGCGCTCCCGAAGCTGCTCCGTCAGCTCCTGCGACTGCTTGAGCAGTACCTCCGTCTTGGTGTTGACGCTGATCGTGTTGACGCTCGTCGCGATCATCTCTGCGATCTGGTTGAGGAAGTCCCGCTGAATCTGGGTGAAGGGCTGGAACGACGCCAGCTCGATCACACCGAGGACCTTGCCCTCGAACAGCACGGGCAGCACGATCACGTACGCCGGAGACGCCTCACCGAGCCCCGAGGAGATCTTCAGATAGCCCGGCGGCACATTGACCTGGATCGTGCGCTTCTCCTCGGCGGCCGTACCGATGAGGGTCTCACCGGGCCGGAAGGAGGTCGGCATCGAACCGGCCGAGTAGCCGTAACTGCCGCGCATGCACAGCTCGTACGAGCCGTCCCGGCCGCCGGTCCCCAGCTCGGAGACGGTGCCGGTCGGCATCGCGAGGAAGAACGCGCCGTGCTGCGCCGAGACCACCGGCGTGAGCTCGCTCATGATCAGCGAGGCCACGTCGTCCAGATCGCGGCGGCCCTGCATCAGACCGGAGATACGGGCCAGGTTGCCCTTGAGCCAGTCCTGCTCCTCGTTGGCGAGGGTGGTGTCGCGCAGGTTGGCGATCATGGTGTTGATGTTGTCCTGGAGGACCTGGATCTCGCCGGCGGCGTCGACGTCGATCTTGAGGTTCAGATCGCCGCGGGTCACCGCGGTGGCGACGGCGGCGATCGCCCGCACCTGACGAGTCAGGTTGCCGGCCATCTCGTTCACCGACTCCGTGAGGTCGCGCCAGGTGCCGTCGACGTCCCTGACGCGTGCCTGGCCGCCCAGCTGCCCGTCCGTGCCCACCTCGCGGGCCACGCGCGTGACCTGCTCGGCGAACGAGGAGAGCTGGTCGACCATGGTGTTGATGGTGTTCTTGAGCTCCTGGATCTCACCACGGGCATCGATGTCGATCTTCTTGGTGAGATCACCCTTGGCGATGGCGGTGGTGACGGTGGCGATCTGGCGCACCTGACCGGTCAGGTTGGACGCCATCGAGTTCACCGACTCGGTGAGGTCCTTCCACGTACCCGAGACCCCCGGGACACGCGCCTGGCCGCCCAACTCGCCCTCGGTGCCAACCTCGCGGGCGACCCGCGTCACCTCGTCGGCGAACGAGGACAGCGTCGTCACCATGATGTTGACGGTGTCGGCCAGCTCGGCGACCTCACCGCGCGCCTCGACCGTGACCTTCTTCGTGAGGTCGCCGTTGGCGACGGCCGACGAGACCCGGGAGATGTTCCGCACCTGACTGGTCAGGTTGTTGGCCATCGTGTTGACGTTGTCGCTGAGGTCCTTCCAGATGCCGGTGACGCCGCGCACCCGCGCCTGGCCGCCGAGGATGCCCTCCGTGCCCACCTCGCGGGCCACGCGGGTCACCTCGTCGGCGAAGTTCGACAGCTGGTCCACCATCGTGTTGACGGTCGTGACCAGGTCGAGGATCTCGCCCTTGGCGTCGACGGTGATCTTCTTCGACAGATCGCCCTTGGCGACGGCCGTCGTCACCTCGGCGATGTTGCGCACCTGGGAGGTCAGGTTGTTCGCCATGAAGTTGACGGACTGGGTGAGGTCCTTCCACGTACCGGAGACACCCTGCACCTCGGCCTGACCGCCGAGCATGCCCTCCGTACCGACCTCGCGGGCGACCCTGGTCACCTGCTCGGCGAAGTTCGACAGCTGGTCCACCATCGTGTTGAGGGTGTTCTTCAGCTCCAGGATCTCACCGCGCGCGTCCACGTCGATCTTCTGCGACAGGTCACCGCGCGCCACCGCCGTGGCGACCTGGGCGATGTTACGGACCTGAGAGGTCAGGTTCCCGGCCATGCCGTTCACGGAGTCGGTCAGATCGCGCCAGACGCCGGCGACGCCCGGCACCTGGGCCTGGCCGCCGAGCCTGCCGTCGGTGCCCACCTCGCGGGCGACCCGCGTCACCTGCTCGGCGAAGGCCGAGAGCTGGTCGACCATCGTGTTGATGGTGTTCTTCAGCTCCAGGATCTCACCGCGCGCGTCCACGTCGATCTTCTGGGAGAGGTCACCGCGCGCCACCGCCGTGGTCACCTGGGCGATCTGCCGCACCTGGTCCGTCAGGTTGCCGGCCATGAAGTTGACGGAGTCGGTCAGTTCCTTCCACGTACCGGAGACGCCGTCGACCCGCGCCTGGCCGCCCAGCCTGCCTTCCGTACCCACGTCACGCGCCATCCGCGTCACCTGGTCGGCGAATGACGACAGTTGGGCCACCATCGTGTTGACGGTGTTCTTCAACTCCAGCATCTCGCCCGCGACATCGACGGTGACCTTCTGAGAAAGGTCACCGTTCGCGACCGCCGTCGTCACCTGGGCGATGTCCCGCACCTGACCGGTGAGGTTACGGAACGCGGTGTTGACCGAGTCGGTGAGGTCCTTCCACGTACCCGCGGCGCCCGGCACCTCGGCCTGGCCGCCCAGCTGCCCCTCGACGCCCACCTCGCGGGCGACCCTGGTCACCTCGGAGCCGAACGAATTGAGCTGCCGCACCATCGTGTTGACGGTGTTCTTGAGCTCCAGCATCTCACCGGCCACGTCGACGGTGACCTTCTGAGAAAGGTCACCGTTCGCGACCGCCGTCGTCACCTGGGCGATGTCCCGCACCTGGGTGGTGAGATTGCGGAAGACGGTGTTGACCGAGTCCGTCAGGTCCTTCCAGGTGCCCGCGGCGCCCGGCACCTGCGCCTGGCCGCCCAGCACACCAGAGCCGCCGACCTCGCTCGCCACCCGCGTGACCTCGTCGGCGAACGTACGCAGCGTCTCGGTCATCTGGTTGATCGTCTCGGCGAGCTGCGCGACCTCGCCGCGCGCGCTCACCGTGACCTTCTGGGAAAGATCGCCGTTCGCGACGGCCGTGGTGACCTCCGCGATGCCACGCACCTGACTGGTCAGGTTGCCGGCCATCGTGTTCACCGAGTCGGTGAGGTCCTTCCACACGCCGGCGACACCCGGCACGGTGGCCTGGCCGCCGAGCTCGCCTTCCGTACCGACCTCGCGGGCCACCCTCGTGACCTCGGACGAGAACGACGACAGCTGGTCCACCATCGTGTTCACGGTGTTCTTCAGCTGAAGCATCTCGCCGGCCACATGCACGGTGACCTTGCGCGACAGATCGCCCTTGGCGACGGCCGTCGTAACGAGAGCAATGTCACGTACCTGAGCGGTGAGCCGGTACGCCATCGTGTTGACGGAGTCCGTGAGATCCTTCCACGAACCCGACATTCCACGCACTTTGGCCTGACCGCCGAGCTTGCCCTCGGTACCGACCTCCAGCGCCACGCGCGTCACCTCGTCGGTGAACGCGGACAGCTGGTCGACCAGATTGTTGACGGTCCTCGCGACCTTCAGGAACTCGCCGCGCAGCGGGCGCTCCGTCCCCGCCGAACCCTCGGTGAAGTGCGAACGCAGCTCCATCCGCTGCTCCAGGTCACCCTCGGCGACCGCCGACAGCACCCGTCCGACCTCGGACACGGGGCGCGCCAGGTCGTCCACCAGCGCGTTCGACGCGTCGATGGCGGCGGCCCAGGACCCCTCGCAGGCGCCCGTCTCCAGCCGCTCCGTGAGCTTTCCCTCGCGCCCGACCATGCGCCGTACGCGGGCCAGCTCGCCCGTGAGGTGCAGATTCCGGTCCGCCACCTCGTTGAACACGGCGGCGATCTCCGCCATCACATCGTCACCGGAGACGGTCAGGCGTTTACGGAAGTTGCCGTCCCGCATCGCCACCAGGGCCGTCAGCAGTCTGTTCAGAGCCGCCGCATCGACCTCGGTGGCCCCGTTGTTCCGGGACCGTCCGCCCTTTGCGCGCGTGCTGTTGCCACGCGCCGCCACGCCAGACTCCACCGTGTCCCTCCCGCGGGGATCGACCGTGTACTGCTCAGAAGTTACTCAGACTGTCTCTGGAATCCTGCCCAGTGTTTCACCACGGCTGAACCTGGCGATAACAGTTCGGCAGCTTCGCATAGCGTCCCCACCCCCGGTAGGCGGAAACAGTGGTGACCGGCATCCGCCCTCGCAGCGAAGGTAAGTAACCTGGCATCCGGCTGTCCAACCGTCCCGCTCCGCCCGGCGGGGGCGGTGTGGCGAACGTACTACCACCGGGCACCGGGAGGGCGGGGCCGCATCATGGCAGAGCCGGGCGTCGAGACGCGTACGAGGAGTTCTGTGATCACCGCGCGGGCGGCTGCCAGCTTCGACCCCGTCGGGCGGTCCGTCGCGACCGCCCGCGCCTTTGTCCGTGACACGCTCCAGGGCTGGGGCTACTCCGACATCGTCGACGACGCCGTGGTCCTCACCAGCGAACTCGTCACCAACGCGGTGATCCACGCCGGCACATCGGCGGACGTGCTCTGCCTCCGTACGGAGGGCGGCGTCCGCGTCGAGGTCTCCGACCGCTATCCCGAGCGTGAGATCCCCATGCAGGGCACGGGACTGTCGCTGGGCAGCCCCGACCGGGAGAACGGCCGCGGACTGCTCCTCTGCGCGGCGCTGGCCTCGCGCTGGGGCGTCGACTACACCCCGACACACAAGCAGGTCTGGTTCCAGCTCGACCTGCCCGACCGCCCCGTCGGCGCCCGGTCCGCGGGCCCCGTCATCCCGAACGCGCTCCTTCCCGTCACCGACGAACGTGTCAGGGTCGCCGTCGTACAGATCGACAGAACCGGCGCCGTCTCGACGTGGAACGAGGACGCGGAGCACCTCTTCGGCTACCCGGCCGACCACGTCATCGGCAAACCCCTCACCGACTTCGCCGCCTGGCCGCACACCCCGGGCATCGGCACCGGCATCGCCGAGGCGCTGCTGCTGTCACGCTGGGAGGGCAGCTACGGGATCCGGGGCAGTGACGGCCGCGTCATCCCCGTGTACGCCTCCCACCTCCGCGTACGCGACACCAACGGCGAACCGTCCACCGTCTGCCTTCTCGTACGCGACGACGAACGCGCCGTGATCCAGACCCCGCAGCGCGCCCCCGTGACCGAGGCCGGCGCCGAGAGCCGCACCGTGGACCCCTTCGAGGTCTTCATCGGCTCACCGGCCCCCGAGGACCTCGACGGCCTGCTCCAGCGCACCGTGGAACGCGCCCGCGACATGCTCGAAGGCGACTCGGCGTTCCTGCTGCTCGCCACCGACGACGAGACGGAGCTGGAGGTACGGGCCACCACCGGCCTCCCCTCGGCCCGGCAGCGCTTCGCCCGCGTCCCGGTGGAAGCCGGCACGGGGCGGTACGGCTCCGCCCGGATGCCCGCCGTCCACGAGGACCTGGCCATCGTCCCCGGCGCCGTGCCGCTGCTCAACGGCACGGGCATGCGCTCCGTCGTCACCGTTCCGCTCAAGGTCGAGGGCCGGCTGACCGGCTCGCTCGGCGTCGCCGCCGAATCGGCGGGCCGTTACTCCAACGAGGAGGCGCTGCGCCTCCAGTTCGCCGCCGACCGCATCGCGCTGGCGGTCGAGTCGGCCCGGCTCGGCGAGCTCGAACGCCTCCGGCGCGGCTCGCTCTCCTTCCTCGTCGAAGCCTCCGACCTGCTGGCGGGCACCCTCGACCGGGACCAGACACTCGCGCTGATGGCCCAGATGACGGTGCCGACGCTGGCCACCTGGTGCGCCGTCTACACCATCGCCGACCAGGCGTCGGACCCGTACCTCTCCTACGTGCTCCACGAGGACGAGGAGCGCATCGACGGTCTGAAGGCCCTGCTCTCCAAGATCGATCCGCCCGACCCGGTCCCGACCCCGGGCGCCCGCGTCTGGACCGGCCCTGCGGACGCCGCGCACCAGGCCGCGCTCCGTACGTCCATGAGGGAGCTGGGAGGGGCCTCCACGCCCGTCTCCTCGGGAATCGGCACGACACTCGCCACAGCGGCCGCGGTGGGCGGAGAGACCGTCGTACTGCCTCTGGTCGCCCGTAACCGCGTGATCGGGATGCTCACCCTCGGCAAGCCGTCGGACGACCATTTCCGCCAGGAGATCCTGGAGTTGGCCGAGGACCTGTCCCGCCGGGCGGCGCTCGCCCTCGACAACGCGCGCCTGTACTCGGAGCGCATGGCGATCAGTCAGTCCCTCCAGCGCAGCCTGCTGCCGCCGGAACTTCCTCAAGTGCCCAACGTCGAGGTCGAGGTCATCTACCGCGCGGCCGGCGAAGGCAACGAGGTGGGCGGCGACTTCTACGACGTCTTCCCGATCCGCGACGGCGCGTACGGCTTCGCCATTGGCGACGTCTGCGGCACGGGCCCGGAAGCCGCGGCGGTGACGGGACTCGCCCGGCACGCGCTCCGTCTGCTGGCTCGCGAGGGCTTCAGCGGCCCGGCGGTGCTGGAGCGCCTGAACGCGGCGATCCTCGACGAGGGCGCCCGCAGCCGCTTCCTGACGCTGCTGTACGGGGAGTTGTGGCCGCAGGAGGACGGCAGCGCGGTGCTCAAAGTCGTCTGTGCCGGACACCCGCTTCCGCTGCGTCTGCGCCAGGACGGCACGGTGGAGGCCGCGGCGGACCCGCAGCCTCTGCTCGGCGTGATGGACGACCTGGAGCTGTACGAGCAGATGGTCACCCTCGACCCGGGCGATGTCCTCCTCTGTGTCACCGACGGCGTCACCGAACGCCGGGAAGGGACACGGATGTTGGGCGACGACGGCCTCATCGACGTGCTGACGGGCTGTACGGGCCTCACGGCCGGAGCTGTTGCGTCGCGGGTGCTACGAGCGGTGGAGAGGTTCGCGGCGGAGCCGGCGTCGGACGACATGGCGATCCTGGCGATGCGCGTGCCCGAGCCGCACCAGAGCTGAACGAAAGAAGGGCCCCGCCTGATGGCGGGGCCCTTTTTTTTGTGCTGGAGCCCCAATACGGAATCGAACCGTAGACCTTCTCCTTACCATGGAGACGCTCTACCGACTGAGCTATTGGGGCGCGGCAACAAGAGAGATCATACCCGAAGCTCCGGGCACTGAGAACCGTCGACATAGCCGGCTTGAACGCAGAAGTGCCCCGCACCAAAACGGTGCGGGGCACTCCCGACAAAGAATTGTTCGGCGACGTCCTACTCTCCCACAGGGTCCCCCCTGCAGTACCA
>NZ_JBHXRX010000053.1:0-59425 GCF_042714995.1 Streptomyces sp. NPDC058665 | reverse complement strand
ACCCAGCACTCCCCCGCTGAACGCTCCGGTCGCGCGGCTAAGCGGCCACGCCCCGCGCCAGCAGGTCCGAGATGGCGTCGACCGTGCGGAGCGTCGGTACCTCGATGTCGCACATCGCGGCGAGTTCGACGACCGCCGCGAGCAGCACGTCGAGCTCCATCGGCTTCCCCTTCTCCAGGTCCTGGAGCGTGGAGGTCCGGTGGTCCCCGACCCGTTCCGCGCCGGCCAGCCGGCGTTCGACGGAGATGTCGGGGTGGCAGCCGAGTGCCTCGGCGACCCGGAGCGTCTCGGTCATCATCAGCTGGATGACCTCGCGTGTGCTGCGGTGCAGGCACATCTCCCGCATCGTGGCGCGGGTCAGCGCGCTGATGGGGTTGAAGGAGATGTTGCCGAGGAGCTTGATCCAGATTTCGTTACGGAGTTCGGCCTCGACCGGACATTTGAGCCCGCCCGCCCGCATGGCCTCGCTGAACTCCTTGGTGCGCGGCGAGAGCGACCGGTCCGGCTCCCCGATGGAGAACCGGGTGCCTTCCAAGTGGCGTACGACTCCGGGCCCTTCCAGCTCCGTCGCCGCGTAGACCACACAGCCGATGGCGCGCTCCGGCGGCAGGACCGCGCTGACGGAGCCGCCGGGGTCGACGCTCTCGATACGGCGGCCGTCGTGCGGGCCGCCGTGCCGGTGGAAGTACCACCAGGGGATGCCGTTCTGCGCGGCGATGACCGCCGTGTGGTCCTGGAGCAGAGGCGCGATGAGCGGCCCGCACGCCGCGTACGAATTCGCCTTGAGGCCCAGGAACACATGGTCGACCGGCCCGATGTCGGCCGGGTCGTCGGTGGCGTGCACCCGCGCGGTCCAATCACCGCGCGGACTGAACACCCGGACTCCGTGCTGCCTCATGGCCGCCAAGTGCGGTCCACGGGCGATGAGATGGACTTCGGCGCCTGCGCGATCCAGCGCGGCACCGACATAGGCGCCGATCGCACCGGCGCCGACGACTGCGACTTTCACCGTGGGGCTCTCCGTTCGCTTTGAGGGTGTTGAGAGAAGCGTGGGAATCAGCGAAGAGACACATGTTGCCGACGATATATTGTCTACAGTATGGAATAACTGCCGACAAGACTTCTGTCGTCGGCATACGGTCGACCTGGAACAGGTAAAAGATCTTCCCAAACGGTGGGAACGGTTCCTAGAGTTCGCGACCATGACCCCACCACTCGCCCCGGTCGGCTGGAGCCGCTGGCTGGTACCCCCCGCCGCGCTCTCGGTGCACCTCTCGATCGGTCAGGCCTACGCCTGGAGCGTGTTCAAGCCGCCGCTGGAATCCGCTCTCGACCTCTCAGGCACCCAGAGCGCCCTGCCCTTCCAGCTGGGCATCGTGATGCTCGGCCTCTCCGCCGCCTTCGGCGGCACCCTCGTCGAACGCAACGGCCCACGCTGGGCGATGACCGTCGCCCTCATCTGCTTCTCGTCCGGCTTCCTGCTCTCCGCGCTCGGCGCCGCGACCGAACAGTTCTGGCTGATCGTCTTCGGCTACGGCTTCGTCGGCGGCATCGGACTCGGCATCGGCTACATCTCACCCGTCTCGACACTGATCAAGTGGTTCCCCGACCGGCCGGGGATGGCGACCGGCATCGCCATCATGGGCTTCGGCGGCGGCGCGCTCATCGCGTCGCCGTGGTCCGCGCAGATGCTGGAGTCGTTCGGCTCCAGCAGCGACGGCATCGCCAAGGCCTTCCTCGTACACGGCCTGGTCTACGCGGTGTTCATGCTGCTCGGTGTCCTGCTGATCCGTGTGCCACGCCCCGACGCGGCGCCGAAGGCGGCGCCCGCGCCCGCGTCGGCCCTGATAACCACCGCCCAGGTCTCCGCCAAGTCCGCCGTCCGCACACCGCAGTTCTGGCTGCTGTGGATCGTCCTCTGTATGAACGTCACCGCGGGCATCGGCATCCTGGAGAAGGCCGCGCCGATGATCACGGACTTCTTCGCCGACACCGGCACGCCGGTCTCCGTCTCGGCAGCGGCCGGTTTCGTCGCCCTGCTGTCGGCGGCCAACATGGCCGGGCGCATCGGCTGGTCGTCCACCTCCGACGTGATCGGCCGCAAGAACACCTACCGCGTCTATCTGGGCGTCGGCGCCCTGATGTATCTGCTGATCGCGCAGTTCGGCGACTCCTCGAAGCCGCTCTTCATCATCTGCGCGCTGGTGATCCTCTCCTTCTACGGAGGCGGCTTCGCCACCGTCCCCGCCTATCTCAAGGACCTGTTCGGCACCTACCAGGTGGGCGCGATCCACGGACGGCTGCTCACCGCCTGGTCCGCGGCCGGCGTCCTCGGCCCGCTCATCGTCAACCGGGTGGCCGACAGCCAGGAGGAGGCGGGCAAGAGCGGGCCCGGACTGTACGGGCTCTCGCTGACCATCATGATCGGGCTGCTCGTCGTCGGTTTCGTGGCGAACGAACTGGTCCGCCCCGTACACCCGCGCCACCACCGGCCGGAGAACACCACCGGCACGGAGCCGGCAGAACCGAAGGAGGCCGCCGATGACCACAGCACCGGAGAGCGGGAGCGCAGTGCCTGAGTCCCGGCGAACCGCGCTGATCGTCTTCGCCTGGCTCTGGGTGGGTGTCCCACTCGCGTACGGTCTGTACGAACTCGTCCGCAAGGCCACCCAGCTCTTCACGGGCTGACTTGGGACGGCGCCGGATGATCCGGAGTCTCCAAGAGGAAGCAAAGAATCCTGTTGGGTCGGCTGCCCCCTTACTCGTGAGTCGCTGACGAGACTGGGAATCTCCTGACGTCGACCGAAAAGGAGGTCCCGGGCATGACCGGCACTCGTATCGCCGCGCTCGGGCACTACCAGCCCGCCCAGGTGCTCACCAACGACGACCTGGCGGGCATGGTCGACACCAGTGATGAGTGGATCAGGAGCCGCGTCGGCATCAGAACGAGGCATGTGGCCGGGCCCGACGAGCCCGTGGACGAGTTGGCGGCGCACGCCGCCGCCAAGGCGCTCGCCGCGGCCGGCCTCATGCCCACGGACATCGACCTCGTCCTGGTCGCCACGTCCACGGCGATCGACCGGTCGCCGAACATGGCCGCCCGCGTCGCCGCCCGGCTCGCCATGGGCTCACCTGCCGTGATGGACCTCAACGTGGTCTGCGCCGGCTTCACCCACGCGCTGGCCACCGCCGACCACACCGTACGGGCCGGGGCGGCGACCCGCGCGCTGGTCATCGGCGCGGACAAGATGGCCGACGTCGCCGACTGGACCGACCGCTCCACCTGCGTCCTGCTCGGCGACGGCGCGGGTGCCGCGGTCGTCGAGGCGGTCAAGCCGGGCGAGGAGCCGGGCATCGGCCCGGTGCTGTGGGGCTCGGTCCCCGAGATGGGCAACGCCGTACGGATCGAGGGCACCCCGCCCCGCTTCGCCCAGGAGGGCCAGTCGGTCTACCGCTGGGCCACCACCCAACTCCCGCCGATCGCGCGGAAGGTGTGCGAGCGCGCGGGCATCGCCCCCGAGGACCTGGCCGCCGTCGTACTGCACCAGGCCAACCTGCGGATCATCGAACCCGTCGCCCAGAAGATCGGCGCGGTCAACGCGGTCGTCGCGCGCGACGTCGTGGACTCCGGCAACACCTCGGCCGCGTCCATCCCCATGGCGCTGTCCAAACTGGTCGAGCGCGGCGAGGTGGAATCCGGCGCTCCGGCGCTCCTGTTCGGGTTTGGCGGAAATCTCTCTTACGCCGGCCAGGTCATCCGCTGCCCCTGAGCGCTACGGTTCTCGGTAGACTGTAGACGATAGCCAATCGTTGCCGTCTTTTGCCGGGGACTTTGCCGTAGATCAGCCAGGAGGGGGACCGCATGTTGTCCGCAGGACTGCCGCAGGGCTCAGTGCCCAAACTCGAACGACCCGGACCGCTGCGCGAGCGCGTCTACGAGGCCCTGCTGGAGCTGATCACTGTCCGCCAACTGCGGCCGGGACAGCATCTGGTGGAGAGCGAACTCGCCGGTCATCTCGGCGTCTCCCGGCAGCCCGTACGCGAGGCGCTCCAGCGGCTGAACACCGAGGGGTGGGTCGATCTCCGGCCTGCCCAGGGAGCGTTCGTCCATGAGCCGACCGAGGCGGAGGCGGACCAGCTGCTCTCGGTGCGTACGCTCCTGGAGGCCGAGGCGGCAAGGCTTGCGGCCGCGAATTCCGGCTCGGCCGGCATCGCGGCGCTTGAGGCGCTCTGCGCCAAGGGTGAGCAGTCGGTGGCCGACGACGACGTGGACCTCACGGTCGCGACGAACGCGGCGTTCCACGCGAAGGTGATGGAGCTGGCGGGGAACGTCGTGCTGGCGGAGCTCGCGGCGCAGGTGGACCGCCGGGTGCGCTGGTACTACACGCCGGTGGCGCGCCAGCGCGGCAAGCAGTCCTGGATCGAGCACCGGGCCCTGATCGCGGCGATCTCCGCACGCGACGAGCGGGCGGCGACGGAGGTCATGCGCGCCCACACGGAGCAGACGCGTTCCACGTACCACCACCGCGGGGACACCCAGGTCTGACCGATTCGCACGTGTGCAGTTGAAGAGCAAGGCGCCTCCGGCCGGTCGCGGAGGCGCCTTTCGTATGCCCGGCGACAGATGCCGAGGTGGCCGCCGCGAAACGCCTTTGTCCTGACTGTGGAGAAAGTTAGGAGCGATTCATGCTCAACTTCTTCCCACTCGGGGAAAGCGCTGCTACGTTCCCCTCGAAAGCCCGTCGAAACGAAACCGACGTAGCGACGCATCACAGAGCCGAGAGGCGGGGAGGGGCGCGTGAGACGTATGACCGCACGACCCGCGAACGCTCATCAGGCGCGACTGCTCCGGCTCTTGCGTGACGGTGGGCCCAACTCCCGCGCCCAGCTCGGTGACCAGGTCGACCTCTCCCGCTCCAAGCTCGCCGTGGAGGTCGACCGGCTGCTGGAGACCGGACTTGTCGTCGCGGACGGACTCGCCGCGTCGCGCGGTGGCCGCCGTTCCCACAACATCCGGCTCGCGCCCGCCCTCCGCTTCCTCGGGGTGGACATCGGCGCCACGTCCATCGACGTCGCCGTCACCAACGCCGAACTCGAAGTGCTCGGGCATGTCAACCACCCCATGGACGTCCGTGAGGGCCCGGTCGCCGTCTTCGAGCAGGTGCTCGCGATGGCCGCCAAGCTCAAGGCTTCGGGCCTCGCCGACGGGTACGACGGCGCCGGCATCGGCGTTCCCGGCCCGGTCCGCTTCCCCGAAGGTGTACCGGTCGCGCCGCCGATCATGCCCGGCTGGGACGGTTTTCCCGTACGCGAGGCGCTCAGCCAGGATCTGGGCTGCCCCGTCATGGTCGACAACGACGTGAACCTGATGGCGATGGGCGAGCAGCACGCGGGCGTCGCACGCTCCGTGGGCGACTTCCTCTGCGTCAAGATCGGCACCGGTATCGGCTGCGGCATCGTGGTCGGCGGCGAGGTCTACCGGGGCACCACCGGCAGCGCGGGCGACATCGGCCATATCCGGGTCGAGCCCGACGGGCGCGCCTGCGTCTGCGGCAACAGGGGTTGCCTGGAAGCCCACTTCAGCGGTGCCGCGCTGGCCAGGGACGCCGAGGACGCCGCCCGTACGGGCCGTTCCGCCGAACTCGCCGCGCGCCTCGAAGCGGCAGGCCGACTCACCGCCGCCGACGTCGCCGTGGCCGCCGCGGCAGGCGACCCCACCGCCCTCTACCTCATCCGCGAGGGCGGCAACCGGGTCGGCCAGGTCATCGCCGGACTCGTCAGCTTCTTCAACCCGGGCCTCGTCGTGATCGGCGGCGGGGTGACCGGCCTCGGCCACACCCTGCTGGCCAGCGTCCGCACCCAGGTCTACCGCCAGTCGCTCCCGCTGGCCACCGGCAATCTCCCCATCGTGCTGGGGGAGTTGGGACCGACCGCCGGAGTCACCGGAGCTGCCCGCCTCATCAGCGACCACCTCTTCTCCCCGGCCTGACACCGGTACCCCCGGCGCCGGGCCGTACGGCACACGCTTCATCCGCACAACCGAAATAACAGCAAAAGACATAACAAAAGCATCACCGGTCACGGCGTCACCCAGCTCCCGGCGCCACGCGCATCACCCGCACCGAGCCGCACCACAGCACCGAGCCGCTCCACCGCACTGAGCCGCACCACCGCACCTCGCACCGCCCTGTTCCGCACGCCCGCAAGCCCGCTCACCGGCCGCATCCGCCGAGGGGATACGCCATGGCACCAGCACCACCCGAAGGCCACCTGCTCACCATGTCCGGCATCACCAAGCTGTTCCCGGGCGTCCGCGCCCTGGACGGCGTGGACCTGGAGGTCCAGGCAGGCGAAGTCCACTGTCTGCTCGGCCAGAACGGGGCCGGCAAGTCCACACTCATCAAGGTGCTCGCCGGCGCGCACCAGCCCGACGACGGTGTCATCACCTGGCGCGGCGAAGAGGTCCAGCTCAAGTCACCCATCGCGGCGATGAAGCTCGGCATCGCGACCATCTACCAGGAACTCGACCTCGTCGAGGGCCTGTCGGTCGCCGAGAACATCTTCCTCGGACATGAGCCGACCTCCGCCGGTTTCATCGTCAAGGGCGGCGAGGCCAGGACCGCAGCCACCGCGCTGCTCGCGCGGCTCGGCCACCCCGAGATCCCCGCGGGCCGGCAGGTCGGTGAACTCTCCGCCGCCCACCAGCAGATCGTCTCCATGGCCCGCGCGCTCTCCCACGACGTGCGCCTGATCGTGATGGACGAGCCGTCGGCGGCGCTCGACCCGGACGAGGTCGACAACCTCTTCCGTATCGTCGACACGCTCACCGCCGACGGTGTCGCCGTCATCTACATCTCCCACCGCCTGGAGGAGATCCGCCGGATCGGCGACCGGGTGACCGTCATCAAGGACGGCCGCACCGTGGCCGTGGGTCTGCCCGCGAAGGAGACCCCGACCAGCGAGGTCGTCTCCCTGATGACCGGCCGGGAGGTCGCGTACGTCTTCCCCGACCGGCCCGCGGTTGCCGACGCCCCGCGGGGCGAGCCCGTGCTGCGGACCGAAGGACTCACCAGGGAGGGCGAGTTCGAACCGGTCGACCTCGAACTGCGGCCCGGCGAGATCGTCGGCCTCGCGGGACTCGTCGGCTCCGGACGCTCCGAGATCCTGGAGACCATCTTCGGCGCCCGCAAGCCCACGGCCGGCCGGGTGCTGGTCGACGGCCAGGAGCTCAAGCCCGGCAGCGTCCGCGCCGCCGTACGCGCCGGACTGGGCCTCGCCCCCGAGGAGCGCAAGGCCCAGGCCCTGCTGCTCATCGAGTCGGTCACCCGCAATGTGTCGGTGTCGTCGCTGTCCCGGTTCTCCAAGGGCGGCTGGCTCGACAGCTCCGGGGAGCGCAAGGCCGCCAGGGCCGCGACCCAGGAGCTCTCCCTGCGCCCCGACAACCCGGACGCGGTCATCCGCACCCTGTCCGGCGGCAACCAGCAGAAGGCGGTCCTGGCCCGCTGGCTGCTGCGCGGCTGCCGGGTCCTGCTTCTCGACGAACCCACCCGCGGTGTGGACGTCGGCGCGCGCGCCGAGCTCTACGCCGTGATCCGCCGCCTGGCCGACGAAGGCCTCGCCGTACTTCTCGTCTCCAGCGAGGTCCCCGAGGTCCTTGGCCTCGCCGACCGGGTGCTGGTGCTCCGGGAGGGCCGTGTCGTCCACACGTCACCGGCCCAGGAGCTGGACGAGCACCGTGTACTCGACCTTGTGATGGAAGGGAGCCCGACGCCATGAAACAGCCTGCCTCTGAGGCGCAGCAGGGCGGGCCCGAGGCCGCACCCGCCGCCGACGCCGCACCCGTGCCGCTGACCAAGCCCGCCGGAAAGACCCCGGGAGGGTCCAAGGGCCCGGCGCTCGGGCTGCGTCTCGATTTCCGTACGCTCTCGCTGCTCGGCGTGCTCGCCGCCCTGATAGTCGTCGGCGGTATCACCAAGCCCGAACAGTTCCTGGACACCAGCAACCTCCAGCTGGTACTCACCCAGGCGTCGATCATCGGTGTCGTCACCGTCGGCATGACGTTCGTCATCACCAGCGGCGGCATCGACCTGTCGGTGGGCGCGATCGTCGCCCTGGCCTCGGTGTGGGCGACGACCGTGGCGACCCAGGAGTACGGCTTCGCCGGCATCCTGTTCACCGCGATCTTCGTGGGTCTGGCCTGTGGTCTGGTCAACGGAGTACTGATCGCGTACGGCGGCATGGCCCCGTTCATCGCCACCCTCGCGATCATGGCGTCCGCCCGTGGTCTGGCGCTCCAGATCACCGACGGCAACACGCAGATCGTCACCCTGAAGTCGGTGCTCGACCTCGGCGCCCGTGACTCGTACATCCTCGGGATCCCGCCGCTCGTCATCATCTTCGCGCTGGTGACCGTGGTCGGCTGGCTGCTGCTGAACCGTACGACCTTCGGCCGCCGCACCATCGCGGTCGGCGGCAACGCGGAGGCGACCCGGCTCGCCGGTATCGACGTCCGCAGGCAGCGGCTGTATCTGTACCTGTTCTCCGGGCTCTGCTGCGGTATCGCGGCCTTCATGCTGATCGTGCTCTCCGGCTCAGGCCAGAACACGAACGGAAACCTCTACGAACTCGACGCCATCGCGGCGGCGATCATCGGCGGCACCCTGCTCAGCGGTGGCCGCGGGACGATCGTCGGCTCCGTGCTCGGTGTCCTGATCTTCACCACCATCACCAACATCTTCGCCCTCAACAACCTGCAGAGCGACGTCCAGCAGATCGCCAAGGGCGCGATCATCGTCGCCGCCGTACTGGTCCAGCGCCGCACGGCGCGCCACGGCGAGGCCTGACCTCGTTACCCCCGGGGCCCAGCCTCGTACCGCTTCCTACGCACCGCTCCATCCGCTCTCCTGAAGGGGACGAACCGCCATGCCAGAAACGAGCCGCAGAGGACTCCTGTTCGGCACCGCCGCGATTTCCGCAGGTGCCTTCCTCACCGCCTGCACCAGCAACGAGAAGGACGACGAGCCCGCGGCGAACAATGAGCCGGCGGCCGACGACAAGCCCGGCAAGCCGGTCACCATCGGCTTCGCGGGCCCCCAGGCCGACCACGGCTGGCTGAACGCCATCAACGACAACGCCCGTTCGCAGGCGAAGAAGTACTCGGACGTCACGCTCGACATCACCGAGGGCTCGAACGACACGGCCGCCCAGATCGGCCAGATCGACGCCCTGATCAACAAGAAGGTCGACGTCCTGGTGATCCTGCCGGCCGACGGCAAGGCCCTGACCCAGGCCGGTCTCAAGGCGATGCGCGCGGGCATCCCCGTCATCAACCTGGACCGTATCTTCGCCGACCCGCAGGCGTTCCGCTGCTACGTCGGCGGTGACAACTACGGCATGGGCGTCAACGCCGGCAACTACATCGGCGAGAAGCTGAAGGACAAGGCGAACGCCACCGTCATCGAACTCTCGGGCCCCGACAGCCTGGAGCTGACCCAGCAGCGCACCAAGGGCTTCGACGACGCGCTCAAGAACTACCCGAACATCAAGAAGGTCGCCCGCCAGGCGGCCGACTTCACCGTCGAGTCCGGCCAGGCCAAGATGGCCCAGCTGCTCCAGGCGCAGTCCAAGTTCGACGCCCTCTGGAACCACGACGACGACCAGGGTGTCGGCGCGCTGCGCGCGATCGACCAGGCCGGCCGTGACGGCTTCCTGATGGTCGGCGGCGCCGGCGCCAAGGCGGCGATGGACGCCATCAAGGCCGACAACAGTGTCCTGAAGGCGACCGTGCTGTACCCGCCGATCATGGCGTCGTCGGCGATCGACCTCGCCCGTGCGCTGGGCCAGGGCAAGGGCGTCAGCGGTCTGGCCGGTCTGGAGATCCCGGCCCAGGTCACCCTGTTCTCTGCGGTCGTCGACAAGACCAACATCGACGAGTACCTGCCCCAGGGATTCAGCTGACCGGCTCCGCCCGGCCTGACCCCCACACGCGCGAGAAGACGAGGAGTACTCCCTTATGACCAGCAGGGAAGCGTCGGAGAAGGAAGCCGGCGCACCGCCGCCACTCGGTATCGGCATGATCGGATACTCGTTCATGGGTGCCGCCCACTCGCAGGGCTGGCGCACGGCGGGACATGTCTTCGATCTGCCGATGCGGCCGGAACTCGCCGCCATCTGCGGGCGGGACGAGGCGGCCGTCGCCAAGGCGGCCGACAAACTCGGCTGGGCCGCCGCCGAGACCGACTGGCGGGACCTCATCGCGCGTGACGACGTGCAGCTGGTCGACATCTGTACGCCGGGGGACAGCCACGCGGAGATCGCCATCGCCGCGCTGGAGGCGGGCAAGCACGTCCTGTGCGAGAAGCCGCTGGCCAACTCGGTCGCCGAGGCCGAGGCCATGGTCCGGGCCGCCGAAGAGGCTCGGTCCCGCGGGCAGTTGGCCATGGTGGGCTTCAACTACCGGCGGGTGCCCGCCATCGCGTACGCCCGCAAGCTGATCGAGGAGGGCAGGCTCGGCGCGCTCCGGCATGTGCGGGTCACCTACCTCCAGGACTGGCTGGTCGACGCCGAGTTCCCCCTCACCTGGCGGCTCAAGCGTGAGCACGCGGGGTCGGGGGCGCTCGGCGACCTGGGCGCGCACATCGTGGACCTCGCACAGTTCCTCGCGGGGGAGCCGCTGGTCGGGGTCTCGGCGATGACCGAGACGTTCGTACGGGAGAGGCCGCTGCTCTCCGGAGCGTCGGCCGGTCTCTCGGCGTCCGGCGGCGCCGAGCTCGGCCCGGTCACCGTGGACGACGCCGCGCTGTTCACCGGGCGGCTCGCCTCGGGGGCACTGGCCTCCTTCGAGGCCACCCGGATGGCGGCGGGACGCAAGAACGCGCTGCGGCTGGAGATCAACGGCGAGCACGGCTCGCTCGCCTTCGATCTGGAGCGCCTCAACGAGCTGTCGTTCCACGACCAGTCGGAGCCCGCGGTCAGCGCGGGATTCCGGCGGATCCTGGTCACCGAGTCCGAGCACCCCTATCTGGATGCCTGGTGGCCGCCGGGCCACGGGCTCGGCTACGAGCACACCTTCGTGCACCAGGCGAAGGATCTGGTCGAGGCGATCGCCGCCGGAACCGATCCCGCGCCCTCCTTCGCCGACGGCCTCCAGGTGCAGCGGGTCCTCGCCGCCGTGGAGGACAGCGCGGAGAAGAACGCCATCTACACACCCGTGCCGGCCCCGTCCGGAACCGAGTCCTGAGAGAAGGTCCGTATGCCACGCCCGTTCACGCTGTTCACCGGCCAGTGGGCCGATCTGCCACTGGAAGAGGTCTGCCGGCTCGCCCGTGACTTCGGTTACGACGGACTGGAACTGGCCTGCTGGGGCGACCACTTCGAGGTCGACAAGGCGCTCACCGACCCCGGCTATCTGGAGAGCCGCCACCAGCTGCTCGACAAGTACGGCCTCAAGTGCTGGGCGATCTCCAACCACTTGGTCGGCCAGGCGGTCTGCGACAGCATCATCGACGAGCGCCACCAGAACATCCTGCCGGCCCGGATCTGGGGCGACGGGGAGGCCGAAGGCGTACGCCAGAGGGCCGCGGCCGAGATCAAGGACACCGCGCGGGCCGCCGCCGCCTTCGGTGTCAACACGGTCATCGGCTTCACCGGTTCGTCCATCTGGCATCTGCTGGCGATGTTCCCGCCGGTGCCGCCCACCATGATCGAGCGCGGCTACGACGACTTCGCGGAGCGGTGGAACCCGATCCTCGACGTCTTCGACACCGAGGGTGTGCGCTTCGCCCACGAGGTGCACCCGGGCGAGATCGCGTACGACTACTGGACCACGAAGCAGGCGCTGGAAGCGGTCGACCACCGGCCCGCGTTCGGGCTGAACTTCGACCCGAGCCATTTCGTCTGGCAGGACCTGGACCCGACCGGATTCCTCTACGACTTCCGGGACCGGATCTACCACGTCGACTGCAAGGAGGCGCGCAAGCGTCTCGACGGCCGCAACGGCAGGCTCGGCTCGCACCTGCCCTGGGGCGACCCGCGGCGCGGCTGGGACTTCGTCTCGGCCGGGCACGGCGACGTGCCGTGGGAGGACGTCTTCCGCATGCTGGGGGCGATCAACTACGAGGGCCCGATCTCGGTGGAGTGGGAGGACGCCGGTATGGACCGGCTCGCCGGCGCCCCCGAGGCGCTCGCCGATCTGAAGCGGTTCGACTTCGACCGGCCGACCGCGTCCTTCGACGCGGCCTTCGGCGGCGGCGAATAGCAGGCCGGTAGGCCGTGTCTTCGAAGTAGCGCCGTCCGCCTGCAAGGCGGGGCCCGCGGCGTCTGGTGCGGTGCATCGCAAGGCGGAGGATCGTGCTCGTACTGGGCGTACTCGCACGACTCCGACAACGCGGCGAGGTGCCGTGCCAGGCGCCGCGGCCAGGCGGGACTTCGAAGACACGGCCTACGGCCCGGCGGTGAACCTTCCACCGCCGGGCCGTCAGGCATGCCCGGAAACGCTTTGTCCTGAGGCGGGAAAAAGTTGAACTTCCCCGCTGCGCAAGGGCTTTCCGTCTTGGACGAACAGGGTTACGGTCACTGAGATGTACAGGACATGTTGATCTCCGGTGCGACGGCGCGCTCCGGCGAGACAGCAGACCGAGAGCAACAGATGCGGGAACACGGGTGCTTGGACGAGCACTCCCCCCCATCCCCCCACCCGAGGCGAGCGCAGCGCTCGCGCTGGCTGTCCCCTCGGACCCGCACGTACGACAGGCATTTCCGGAGGACTCTCGTGCACAGTCAACGACGTCCCAGAGGCCGAACATTTCTCGCAGCTCTGACCGGCGCCCTGCTCGCGGGGTCGACCCTCAGCGCCGTTCCGGCCACCGCCGCCGACCCTGGAAGACAGGCCGCCGCCCCCACGTTTCAGCAGGTGACCCTGGCCAAGGGCGCCGAAGAAGCAGGCGAGCCCATGACCCTCGCGGTCCTGCCGGACCGTCAGGTCCTGCACACCTCACGCGACGGCACACTCCGAATCACCGACGAGGGCGGCACCACCAAGGTGTCCGGCACCCTCGACGTCTACAGCCATGACGAGGAAGGTCTGCAAGGAGTCGGGGTCGACCCCGGCTTCGCCCAGAACCGGGCGATCTACCTCTACTACGCGCCCAAGCTCGACACCCCCACGGGCGACGCGCCCGAGACGGGCACGGCCGCCGACTTCGCCCCCTTCGACGGGGTCAACCGGCTCTCGCGGTTCACGCTGAACGAGGACGGAACCCTCGACAAGGCGAGCGAGAAGAAGGTCATCGACGTCCCCGCCTCGCGTGGCACCTGCTGCCATGTCGGCGGTGACATCGCCTTCGACGCGGACGGCAACCTGTATCTGTCGACCGGCGACGACACCAACCCGTTCGCCTCCGACGGCTACAGCCCGATCGACGACCGGCCGAACCGCAACCCCGCGTTCGACGCCCGCCGTTCGGCCGGCAACTCCAACGACCTGCGCGGCAAGGTGCTGCGTATCAAGGTCGCGGACGACGGCTCGTACACCGTCCCCGAGGGCAATCTCTTCGCCCCCGGTACGGAGAAGACGAAGCCCGAGATCTACGCCATGGGCTTCCGCAACCCGTTCCGGATCTCCGTCGACAAGGAGACGGGCGTCGTCTACGTCGGCGACTACGGTCCCGACGCCGGCGCGGCCGACCCGGACCGCGGCCCGGCCGGCCAGGTCGAGTTCGCCCGCGTCACCGAGGCGGGCAACTTCGGCTGGCCGTACTGCACCGGCGACAACGAGCCCTTCAAGGACTACGACTTCGCCACCAACACCTCGGGCGAGGCCTTCGACTGCGCGGCACCCAAGAACGACTCGCCGCACAACACGGGGCTGACCGAGCTCCCGCCGTCGCAGGCCGCCTGGATCCCGTACGACGGGAACAGCGTCCCGGAGTTCGGCGACGGCTCCGAGTCCCCGATGGGCGGTCCCGTCTACAACTACGACGCGGACCTCGACTCCCCGGTCAAGTTCCCCGAGGAGTACGACGGGAACTTCTTCGCCGGCGAGTTCGGCCGCAAGTGGATCAAGCGCATCGACCAGGGTGCCGACGGCACCGTCAACTCGATCAACGACTTCCCCTGGGCCGGCACCCAGGTCATGGACCAGGAGTTCGGCCCCGACGGCGCGCTCTACGTCCTCGACTACGGCACCGGCTACTTCGGCGGCGACGCGAACTCGGCGCTCTACCGCATCGAGAACGCCACCGAGGGCTACGCACCGGTCGCGGTGGCCGCGGCGGACAAGACCTCGGGCACCGGCCCGCTGGAGGTGGCCTTCTCGTCGGAGGGCACCGAGGACGCGGACGGTGACGAGCTCACGTACGCCTGGGACTTCGGCGACGGGGGCACCTCCACCGACCCGAACCCGACCCACACCTTCGAGGAGAACGGCACCTACTCGGCGACCGTCACCGCGAAGGACCCCGGCGGGCTCACCGGCACCGCGTCCGTGCAGGTCGTCGTCGGCAACACCGCACCCACGGTGAAGCTGGAACTGCCCGCGCCGGGCACGCTGTTCGAGTTCGGCGACGAGCTGCCGTTCAAGGTCACCGTGACCGATCCCGAGGACGGGGAGGACATCGACTGCTCCAAGGTCACCGTCCGCTACATCCTCGGCCACGACAGCCACGGTCACCCGATCACCTCGAAGACCGGCTGCGAGGGCACCATCACGGCGCCCGCCGACGCCGAACACGATCCCAACGCGAACATATTCGGAGTGATCGACGCCGAGTACACCGACGGCGGGGGCGGCGGCCAGGCCGCGCTCACCGGTCACGGCCAGTCCGAGATCCAGCCGAGGCACCGTCAGGCGGAGCACGCCAACGACTCGTCGGGCACCACCGTCACCGATCGCGAGGGAGCCAACGGCGGCAAGACCGTCGGCGGCATCTCGGACGGCGACTGGATCTCCTTCGAGCCGTACCAGCTGGCGGGCGCGGCCAAGCTCACCGCGCGGGTCTCGTCCGGCGGCGCCGGCGGCACCCTGGAGGTGCGCGCGGGCGCGGCCGACGGGGACGTCCTCGGCACTGCCGAGGTGCCCGTCACCGGCGGCTGGACCACCTTCGAGGACGTCGAGGTACCGCTCAGCGGCGCCCCGGCGGGGACGACCGATCTCGTCCTGAGCTTCAAGGGCGGCGATGGCGACCTCTTCGACGTGGACGACTTCGAGATCACCGGGGACGCACCCGCCGAGGCGGGCGAGCGTGTCCTGGTCTTCTCCAAGACCGCGGGGTTCCGTCATGACTCCATCGAGGCCGGTACAGCGGCCCTGAAGGAGCTGGGGGAGTCCACCGACATCGCGGTCGAGTCCACGGAGGACGCGGGCGCGTTCACGGCGGGGAACCTCGCGAACTACGACGCGGTGGCGTTCCTGTCCACCACCGGTGACGTACTGAACGCCGAGCAGCAGACGGCGTTCGAGGAGTACGTCGCCGGAGGCGGCGGCTATCTGGGTATCCACGCCGCCGCCGACACCGAGTACGACTGGGAATTCTACGGAGGCCTGGTGGGGGCCTACTTCGACTCCCACCCGGCGATCCAGCCCGCCACCGTGAAGGTGGAGGACCACGAGCACCCGGCCACGGCCCATCTGGAGGACACCTGGGACCGTACGGACGAGTGGTACAACTACCGCACCAATCCCCGTGAACAGGCCCGGGTGCTCGCCTCGCTGGACGAGTCGAGCTACGAGGGCGGGAACATGGGCGGCGATCACCCGATCGCCTGGTGCCAGACGTACGACGGCGGCCGGTCCTTCTACACCGGGGGCGGCCACACCAAGGAGTCGTACGCCGAACCGGCCTTCCGTGACCATCTGCTCGGCGGTCTGAAGTACGCCACCGGACAGGTCGAGGCCGACTGCACGCCGGTCGGCTCCGACCCGGACCCCGGATACACGCCCATCTTCGACGGCGAGACGCTGGACGGCTGGAAGCAGGCCGGTCCAGGCAAGTTCGACATCGTCGACGGTGAACTGCGCTCCGATGGCGGCATGGGCCTGCTCTGGTACGAGGCGAAGGAACTGTCCTCGTACTCGCTCAAGCTCGACTGGAAGATGGCCGGCGACGACAACTCCGGTGTCTTCGTGGGCTTCCCGGCCTCCGACGACGTCAACTCGGCCGTGAACAACGGCTACGAGGTCCAGATCGACGCCACCGACGCCGACGACCGCACCACGGGATCGGTGTACGGATTCCAGGCCGCCGACATCGAGGCCAGGGACAAGGCGCTGAAGCCGCCTGGCGAGTGGAACAGCTACGAACTCAGGGTCGAAGGGGAGCGCCTCCAGGTGTTCCTCAACGGGGTCGCGATCAACGACTTCACCAACACCGACCCGGCCCGGAGTCTGAAGGACGGCTACATCGGCCTGCAGAACCACGGCGCCGACGACCAGGTCTCGTATCGGAACATCCAGCTCAAGGAGGGCCCTACGTAGGCGTCACGGTGAGGTGACAGGGACGTGCCCGGCGGTGGTCAGCAACCATCGCCGGGCCGTCCGGCCTGCCATTTCTGCCTTTGTCCTCAACTGGGAAAAAGTTCAACCCAATTGCTGCGCAAGGTCTTTCCGGCGCGGACCAACCGGGCTAACGTCCAGCGAGATGTAGGGGACACGTTGCTGGCACAGGACGTACCTCAGGCACACGTCGGGAGGCGCCACGCGTCCTCCCGGCACCCGCACGTACGAACAGCCCCACCCTCGGAGGACTTTCGTGCCCAGAAGACGTCATAGATCCAGATCCCTCCTCGCGCTCGTGGCCGGTGCCCTCATCGCCGGCACCATCTCCGCCGTACCGGCCGCCGCCCACCCGGACGATCCCCATCCCGCGGACGGCACCTTCCAGCAGGTCGCCCTCGCCAAGGGCGCCGACGAGGTCGGCGAGCCGATGTCGCTGGCCGTCCTGCCGGACCGTCAGGTCCTGCACACCTCGCGCGACGGAACGCTGCGTATCACCGACGCGGCCGGCGCCACCAAGGTCGCGGGCAAGCTCGACGTGTACACGCACGACGAGGAAGGTCTCCAAGGCGTCGGTATCGACCCCGACTTCGCGGAGAACCGGGCGATCTACCTCTACTACTCCCCGGTGCTCGACACCCCCGCCGGTGACGCACCCGAGACGGGCACGGCTGCCGACTTCGCCCCCTTCGACGGGTACAACCGGCTCTCCCGCTTCACGCTGAACGAGGACGGCACCCTCGACAAGGCCAGCGAGAAGAAGGTCCTCGACATCGAGACCAACCGCGGTCTCTGCTGCCACGTCGGCGGTGACATCGCCTTCGACGCCGACGGCAACCTCTACCTGTCGACGGGTGACGACACCAACCCCTTCGCCTCCGACGGCTACACGCCGATCGACGAACGCTCCAACCGCAACCCGGCCTTCGACGCCCGGCGTTCCTCCGGCAACACCAACGACCTGCGCGGCAAGGTCCTGCGGATCAAGGTCGCCGAGGACGGTTCGTACACCGTCCCCGAGGGCAACCTCTTCGCCCCCGGCACCGCGAAGACCCGCCCCGAGATCTACGGCATGGGTTTCCGCAACCCGTTCCGGATCAACGTCGACCAGAAGACCGGCATCGTCTACGTCGGTGAGTACGGCCCCGACGCGGGCGCGGCTTCCGAGACCCGTGGCCCGGCCGGCCAGGTCGAGTTCGCTCGGATGACCGAGGCCGGCAACTTCGGCTGGCCCTTCTGCACCGGCGACAACGACGCCTACCGCGACTACGACTTCGCGACCGGCACCTCGGGGCCCGCCTTCGACTGCGCGGCGCCGAAGAACGAGTCGCCGCACAACACCGGTCTCACCGACCTGCCGCCCGCCCAGGCCGCCTGGATCCCGTACAACGGGAACAGCGTCCCGGAGTTCGGCGACGGCTCCGAGTCCCCGATGGGCGGCCCGGTCTACAACTTCGACCCGGAGCTGGAGTCCGCGGCGAAGTTCCCCGAGGAGTACGACGGCGACTTCTTCGCCGGCGAGTTCGGGCGCGAGTGGATCAAGCGCATCGAGAAGGACGCGGACGGCACCGTCACCGGCATCCACGACTTCCCGTGGACCGGCACCCAGGTCATGGACATGGAGTTCGGCCCCGACGGCGCGCTCTACGTCCTCGACTACGGCCGCTCCTGGTTCGGCGGCGACGAGAACTCGGCGGTCTACCGCATCGAGAACATCGCCGACGGCCGGGCACCGGTCGCCGTGGCCGCCTCCAACAGGACGTCGGGTGTGGCGCCGCTGCGGGCGAACTTCTCCTCCGCGGGCACCACGGACGCGGACGGTGACGAGATCACCTACGCCTGGGACTTCGGCGACGGCGGCAAGTCCACCGAGCCCAACCCCAGCCACGTCTACAAGAAGAACGGCACCTACACCGCGACGCTGACCGCCACCGACCCCAAGGGTCACACCGGCAGCGCGTCCGTACGCGTGGTCGTCGGCAACACCGCGCCCAAGGTGACGCTCACCGTGCCCGCCGACGGCGCCCTCTTCAAGTTCGGCGACAAGCTGCCCTTCAAGGTCACCGTCACCGACCCCGAGGACGGCCCGATCGACTGTGACAAGGTCACCGTCAACTACATCCTCGGCCACGACAGCCACGGCCACCCGATCACCTCGGCCAAGGGCTGCGAAGGCACCATCACCGCCCCGGCCGACGGCGAGCACGACCCGAACGCCGACATCTTCGGTGTCATCGACGCCGAGTACACCGACGGCGGAGGCGGCGGCCAGGCCGCGCTCACCACGCACGACCAGGTGCAGCTCCAGCCCCGCCACCGGCAGGCCGAGCACTTCACCAACTCGTCGGGCGTCAACACCTTCGACAAGGCGTCGGCCAACGGCGGCAAGACCGTCGGCGACATCAGCAACGACGACTGGATCTCCTTCAAGCCGTACAACCTGACCGGGTCCAAGACCCTCACCGCCCGGATCTCCTCCGGCGGCGCGGGCGGATTCCTCGAAGTGCGTACGGGCTCCGCCACCGGCAAGCTCCTCGGCTCCGCGCCGATTCCGGTGACCGGCAGCTGGGACACCTTCCAGGACATCGACGTACCGCTGCGCTCGGTGCCGAAGGCCACCACGGAGCTGTTCCTCGTCTTCAAGGGCGGCGAGGGCGCGCTCTACGACGTCGACGACTTCGAGATCAGCGACCAGGCGGCCGGCCGCACCGAGAAGCGGGTCCTCGTCTTCTCCAAGACCGCCGGGTTCCGTCACGACTCCATCGAGGCCGGCACAGCGGCCCTGAAGGAGCTGGGCAAAACCAGCAACATCACGGTCGACTCCACCGAGACCGGGGCGCAGTTCACCACGAACAACCTCGCCCGGTACGACGCGGTGGTCTTCCTCTCCACCACCGGTGACGTCCTCAACCCCGAGCAGCAGAAGGCCTTCGAGTACTACATCTCCACCGGCGGTGCCTACATGGGCGTCCACGCCGCGTCGGACACCGAGTACGACTGGGCCTACTACGGCAAGCTCGTCGGTGCCTACTTCTCCGGTCACCCGCAGATCCAGCAGGCCACCGTCCGGGTCGAGGACAAGGCCCACCCGGCCACCGCCCACCTGGACGACGAGTGGCAGCGCACGGACGAGTGGTACAACTACCGCGACAACCCGCGCTCCAACGTGCGTGTCCTCGCCACCCTGGACGAGACCACCTACCAGGGCGGCACCATGAAGGGCGACCACCCGATCGCCTGGTGCCAGACGTACGAGGGCGGCCGGTCCTTCTACACCGGAGGCGGCCACACCAAGGAGTCGTACGCCGACCCGGCCTTCCGTGAGCACCTGCTGGGCGGTCTGCGCTACGCGGCCGGCCAGGTGAAGGCCAACTGCAAGCCGAACACCGGCTACCGCAGCATCTTCAACGGCAAGACCCTGGAAGGGTGGAAGCAGGCCGGTCCGGGCAAGTTCAACATCGGTGGCGGCGAACTGCACACCGAGGGCGGCATGGGCATGCTCTGGTACCAGGCCAAGCAGCTCGGCTCGTACTCGCTGAAGATGGACTGGAAGATGGACGGGGACGACAACTCAGGTGTCTTCATCGGCTTCCCGGCCTCCGACGACCCCTGGTCGGCCGTCAACAACGGATACGAGATCCAGATCGACGCCACGGACGCGGCGGACCGCACCACCGGTGCGATCTACACCTTCAAGTCGGCCAACATCAAGGCCAGGGACCAGGTTCTGCGGCCTCCGGGCCAGTGGAACAGCTACGAGATCAAGGTCCAGGGTGAACGGGTCCAGGTCATCCTCAACGGAGTCAAGATCAACGACTTCACCAACACCGATCCGGCGCGCAGCCTGAAGGACGGCTACATCGGCATCCAGAACCACGGTGCCGACGATCAGGTCGCGTTCCGCAACATCCAGCTGAAGGAACTGGCCTCCTAGCACCAACCAGGAGGACCACCCGGCCTCCTGGCCCAGTCCAGGAGGCCGGCCGCCAGCCGGCGGCGGGCGGGGAGGCGCCGTACCCCCCGCCCGCCGTCCACCAACCCACCCACCCGGCAGGAGGCAGCCCGTGACCACCAACGATTCGACTGCAGGACGTACCGGAGTCTGGTTCGTCGGAGCACGCGGCTCCGTCGCGACGACAGCTGTCGCGGGATGCGCGGCGGTCACCGCCGGGCTCCACCCCGCGACCGGCATGGTCGCCGAGACCCCGCCCTTCGCGGAGTCGGGCCTCCCCGCCCTGTCGTCGCTCGTCTTCGGCGGCCACGACACCGCGAGCTGCCCCCTGCCCAAGCGGGCCGAGGCGCTCACCGCGGCGGGAGTCCTGCCGCACGGCCTGCCCAACACGATCGCCGCCGAACTGGAGGCGGCCGACGCGGAGATACGCATCGGCGGGCCGATGCCCGGCGACACCCGCGACGACGACGAACTGATCGCCGCGTTCGCCGACGACATCATCTCCTTCGTCCGGCGCACCGGCGTCGCGCGCGCCGTCGTCGTCAACGTCTCCTCCACGGAGCCCGAGCCCGCCGCGGACGACCCGCGGATGCCGGCCAGCTCCCTCTACGCCGCCGCCGCGCTCAGGGCGGGCTGCTCGTATGTGAACTTCACTCCGTCGACCGGGCTGCGGAGCGCGGCCCTCGCGGACGCCGTCGAGGCCAGTGGACTTCCCCACGCGGGCCGTGACGGCAAGACAGGCCAGACGCTGCTCCGTTCCGTGCTCGCCCCGATGTTCGTCCAGCGTGCCCTCGATGTCAGGGCCTGGTCGGGCACCAACCTGCTGGGCGGCGGGGACGGAGCGGCGCTGGCCGACCCGGCGGCTGCCGCCGCCAAGAACGCGGGCAAGGAGCGGGTCCTCGCCGACACGCTCGGCACCGCGCCCGAGGGCGAGGTGCACATCGACGACGTGCCCGCGCTCGGCGAGTGGAAGACGGCGTGGGACCACATCGCCTTCGACGGGTTCCTCGGCTCCCGCATGATCCTCCAGACCATCTGGCAGGGCTGCGACTCGGCGCTCGCCGCGCCGCTCGTACTGGACCTGGCCCGGCTGGTCTCCCGCGCGCACGAGGCCGGACTGAGCGGGCCGCTGCCGGAGCTGGGCTTCTACTTCAAGGACCCGGACGGCGGGCCCGCCGCGCTGGCCGAACAGTTCGACGCGCTCCTCTCCTTCGCCGAGCGCCTGAAGGAGAGCAAGTGACCTTGCGCGCCTGGGCCGAACTCCTGCGGGTGTCGGCGCTGTTCACGGTCCCGGGCGACGCCCTGGCCGGCGCGGCGTCCGCGGGGGTGCGGCCCAACCGCGGCACCGCGCTGGCCGTCGGCGCGTCCCTGTGCATGTACGAGGCGGGGATGGCGCTCAACGACTGGGCGGACCGTGACGAGGACGCCGTGGAGCGCCCGCACCGCCCGATCCCCTCGGGCCGGATCACCCCGAACGCGGCACTGGCGGCGGCGGGCGGCCTGACGGCCACGGGCCTCCTCCTGGCCTCCCGCGCGGGCCGGCCGTCCCTGGCGCTGACGACGGCGCTGGCGGCGACGGTGTGGGCGTACGACCTCCGCCTGAAACACACGGCGGCGGGCCCGGCGGCGATGGGCGCGGCTCGCGCGCTGGACGTACTGCTGGGCGCGACGGCGACGGCGACGGCGACGGCGACGGCGACGGCCTCGGCGTCTCGCCGGACCCCGACACCGCGCGTCTCGAAGCCCGGCTCCGACCGGACCCCGGTGGCGGCTTCGCCGAGCAGGCTCACCGCATCGGCGGCCCCTCGGCGGGGCGTGCTGTCACGTCTGTCGGCCTGGGCGACCGGCTCCGTCCGGACCTCGCCGTCCGGCCACGCGGGCGGTTCGGCCCCCCGGGGCCTCCCGGCGGGCGCCCTCGCGGGGTCGGCTCCCCGTCCGGCGGTCGAGGCCGCCGCGTCGACGGCGCGCACCTCGGCGGGTCAAGGCCGTGCGGCAACGCCGGTTGGCGCCCTGGCGGGCAAGCTCGCGGGTTCGGGTCCCCGTCCGGCGGTGGAGGCCGCCGCTTCGACGGCCCGTTTCCCGGAGCTGCCCGCCGAGCGGGGTGTGCTGGCGCGTTTGTCGGCCTGGGCCGATGGCTCGGCGGGTCAGGCCCGTCCGGTGGTCGAGGCAGCGGCCTCGTCGGCCCGCTTCCCTGGCCCGCCGGGCGGTTCGGCCTCTCAGGGCCGTAATTCGACGCTGGGCAGCGCCCCGGCGGGCAAGTACGCCGGCTCGGGTCCCGGTCCGGTGCTGGAAGCTGCTGCTTCGACGGCCCGTTACCCCGCGCCGCCGGGCGGTTCGGCCAGGAGCGGCGGGTGGCCCCACGCCGTGCCCCGGCGGGCCCTGCTTCCCGCCGCCCTCCTCGGCGCGCACACCGTCGCCGTCACCGGCGTCTCGCGAAGTGAGGTGTACGGCGGGGCCGTTGGGGCTCCCCTCGCCGCGCTCGCCCTCACCGGGGTGCTCGGCGGAGTTGTCGGGCGCCCGCAGGACGTCGGCGTCGCGGCCCTCGTCACCGCCGGGCTCGCCGCCGCGTACGCGGTGACCGCCGGGCGGCCCTTCCTGCACGCCGCGCTCAATCCGTCGCCGCAGCTCACCCAGCGCGCCGTCGGCGGCGGGATCCGGGCCATGATCCCGTTCCAGGCCGCGCTCGCGGCGCGCGGCGGGTCGCCGGCGATCGGGCTCGTCGTCATGGGACTCGTGCCGCTGGCGCGGAAGTTCGCGAGAAAGGTGAGTGTGACATGACCATCCGCTACGGATACGGCACCAACGGGCTCACCGATCTGCGTCTGGACGACGCGCTCGGGCTGCTCGCCGACCTCGGGTACGACGGGGTCGGACTGACCCTCGACCATATGCATCTCGACCCGCTCGCCCCCGAACTCGCCGCCCGCACCGCCAAGGTGGCCGCCCGGCTCACCGAGCTCGGTCTCGATGTCACCGTCGAGACCGGTGCCCGCTACGTGCTCGACCCGCGCCGCAAGCACGGGCCCACCCTGCTCGACGCCGACCCCGAGGGCCGCGCCGCCCGCACCGATCTGCTCGTCACCGCCGTCCAGGTCGCCGCCGACCTCGGCGCGCACGCCGTGCACTGCTTCAGCGGCATCACACCCGAGGGCACCGACACCGACACCGCCTGGAAGCGGCTGGAGGAGTCGATCACCCCGGTCGTCGACGCCGCGAGGACCGCCGGCGTCCCCGTCGCCATCGAGCCCGAACCCGGCCATCTCCTCGCCGACATCGCCGGCTTCCACCGCCTCAGAACGCTCCTCGGCGACCCCGAACCCCTCGGCCTGACACTCGACATCGGCCACTGCCAGTGCCTGGAGGCGGCGTCGCCCGCCGACTGCGTCCGGGACGCGGGCCCCTGGCTGCGGCACGTACAGATCGAGGACATGCGGCGCGGCGTGCACGAGCATCTGCCGTTCGGGGACGGCGAGATCGACTTCCCGCCCGTGCTGGCCGCGCTCGACGCCACCGGCTACCAGGGCCTGACCGTCGTGGAGTTGCCCCGCCACTCGCACGCCGGCCCCGAAATGGCCCGTACCTCCCTGGACTTCCTGCGCTCGAAGGGAGCATCGGTATGAACCGTCAGGAGATCGACGGCCGGCTCGACGCGAAGGCCGTCGCCTGGCTGGACCAGGCACTCGCCGAAGCGGCGGAAGCGGCAGAGGCGGCCGAGAAGCCCGACAACGTTGCCGTCCCCCGATGGGAACTCCGCTTCGCCGCCGCCGGCCGTCACTGCGGCCAGGAAAACGCCGACGACGTCCGCACCCTCCTGCTGCGCCGCGCCGGAGCGGACGTCGGCACCCTGACCCGGCTCTACCAGCAGGGCGCCGCCGCCGAGCGCCGCGCCGTACTCCTCGCGCTGCCCGACCTCGTGCCAGGACCCGAGGCCCTGCCGCTCGTCGAGGACGCCCTGCGCACCAACGACACCAGACTCGTCGAGGCGGCCGTCGGCCCGTACGCCGCCGGCCATCTCGACCCGCACGCCTGGCGGCACGCCGTACTGAAGTGCCT
Source organism: Streptomyces sp. NPDC058665 (assembly GCF_042714995.1). Taxonomy (NCBI): domain Bacteria; kingdom Bacillati; phylum Actinomycetota; class Actinomycetes; order Kitasatosporales; family Streptomycetaceae; genus Streptomyces; species Streptomyces sp. NPDC058665. The sequence goes on along the minus strand of NZ_JBHXRX010000053.1, from coordinate 34,931 downwards.
CTTCACCGGCGTGCCCGTCGCCGCGGTCGCCGACTTGGAGCGCCGCGCCCACGGCGACGCCGAACTCGCCCGGATGCTCGCCGACTACGCGTCCGAGCGCACCGCGGCGGGCCGGTCGGTACCCGCCGACCTGCACCGCGTACTGATCATGACCGGCGAGGAGTCCTGATGCGCATCTTCGACCCCCACATCCACATGACCTCCCGCACCACGGACGACTACCAGGCCATGTACGCCTCCGGAGTCCGTGCGCTCGTCGAGCCGTCCTTCTGGCTCGGCCAGCCCCGTACCTCGCCCGCCAGCTTCTTCGACCACTTCGACGCGCTGCTCGGCTGGGAGCCCTTCCGCGCCGCGCAGTACGGCATCGCGCACCACTGCACGCTCGCCCTCAACCCCAAAGAGGCGAACGACCCGCGCTGCACACCCGTCCTGGAGGAGCTGCCGCGCTATCTCGTCAAGGACGGCGTCGTCGCCGTCGGCGAGATCGGCTACGACTCCATGACCCCCGCCGAGGACGTCGCGCTCGCCGCCCAGCTCCAGCTCGCCGCCGAGTACGCGCTGCCCGCGATGGTCCACACCCCGCACCGCGACAAGCTGGCCGGGCTGCGCCGCACCATCGACGTCGTACGCGAGTCGAACCTCGACCCCGAGCATGTGCTGCTCGACCATCTCAACGAGACGACCGTCAAGGACGCGGCGGACAGCGGCAGTTGGCTCGGCTTCTCCATCTACCCCGACACCAAGATGGACGAGGACCGGATGGTCTCCGTCCTGCGCAACCACGGCACGGACCGGGTCCTCGTCAACTCCGCCGCCGACTGGGGCAAGAGCGACCCGCTCAAGACCCGGAAGGTCGGCGACGCGATGCTCGCCGCCGGCTTCTCCGACGACGACGTCGACAAGGTGCTGTGGCGCAACCCCGTCGCGTTCTACGGCCTCAGCGGCAGACTCCAGCTCGACGTCCCCGCGCCGGAAGCCCTCCACGAGGGGAACTCCATCCTCCGCGGCGGTGAGTGAGCCATGCGCTTCCGCCACCCCGACGGCTCCACCGTCCATCTCTCGTACTGCACCAACGTCCACCCCGCCGAGAACCTCGAAGGCGTCCTGGCCCAACTGCGCGACCACTGCGAGCCGGTCCGTAAGCGCCTGGGCCGCGACCGCCTCGGCATAGGTCTGTGGCTCGCCAAGGGCGCGGCCCGCTCGCTGATCAACGACCCCGCCCAACTACGCGGCCTCAAAGGCGAGTTGGAGCGGCGCGGCTTGGAGGTCGTGACCCTCAACGGATTCCCGTACGAGGGCTTCGGCGCCGAAGAGGTCAAGTACCGCGTCTACAAACCGGACTGGGCCGACCCCGAGCGCCTTGAGCACACCACCGACCTCGCGAGGCTCCTCGCGGCCCTGCTGCCCGACGACGTCACCGAGGGCTCCGTATCGACGCTGCCGCTCGCCTGGCGCACCGACTTCGACGAAGCGGCCGCCCGCACCGCCCACGCCGCGCTCACCACCCTCGCCGAACGGCTGGACGCGCTGGAGGAGTTGACCGGCAAATCCATCCGGATCGCGCTGGAGCCCGAGCCCGGCTGCACCGTCGAGACCACCGCCGACGCGATCGGGCCGCTCACCGACGTGGCCAGCTCCCGGATCGGCATCTGCGTCGACACCTGCCATCTCGCCACCTCCTTCGAGGAGCCGTCGACGGCGCTCGAAGCGCTCACCGAGGCCGGAGTCACCATCCCCAAGGCGCAGCTCTCCGCCGCGCTGCACGCCGAACACCCCCATCTGCCCGAGGTACGGGACGCCCTGGCCGCCTTCGCCGAGCCGCGCTTCCTGCACCAGACCCGCACCCGTACGGCGGCCGGGCTGCGTGGCACCGACGACCTCGAAGAGGCCCTGGCCGGCGAGGCGCTGCCCGACGGCGCCCCCTGGCGCGCCCACTTCCATGTCCCGCTGCACGCCCCGCCCGCCCCGCCCCTGACCTCGACCCTCCCCGTACTCCAGGAAACCCTCGCCCGGCTCGTCGGTGGCGCCGAACCGCTGACCCGCCACCTGGAGGTCGAGACGTACACCTGGCAGGCGCTCCCGCCCGAGCTGCGCCCCCGCTCACGCGGCCGGCTCGCGGAGGGCATCGCCGCCGAACTGACGCTGGCCCGCGACCTCCTGGTCGACCTGGGTCTCAAGGAGCTGCCATGACCGCCGACCCCACATCCGAGCCGAAGACCGGGCCCGCCGAGCCCGCCGAGACCGCGACGGGCCCCACCCCGCTGCTGGTCCTGGACGTCGTCGGCCTCACCCCCCAGCTCCTGGCCCATATGCCGAATCTCAAGAAGCTGGCCGCCGCGGGCTCGCAGGGCCCGCTGACCACCGTGCTGCCCGCCGTCACGTGCAGCGCGCAGTCCACGTTCCTCACCGGCACCCTGCCGTCCGAGCACGGCATCGTCGGCAACGGCTGGTACTTCCGCGAACTGGGCGACGTGCTGCTGTGGCGCCAGCACAACGGACTCGTCTCCGGCGACAAGCTCTGGGACGCCGCCCGCCGCGTCCACCCCGGCTACACCGTCGCCAACATCTGCTGGTGGTACGCGATGGGCGCCGACACCGACTACACCGTCACACCGCGCCCCGTGTACTACGCCGACGGCCGCAAGGAGCCCGACTGCTACACCCGGCCCCCGGCCCTGCACGACGAACTGCACGACAAACTCGGCACGTTCCCCCTCTTCCACTTCTGGGGCCCCGGCGCCGACCTCGTCTCCTCGCAGTGGATCATCGACGCCACCCGCCACATCATCGACACCCGCCGTCCCGATCTGGCGCTCTGCTATCTCCCGCACCTGGACTACGACCTCCAGCGCTTCGGCCCCGACGACCCCCGCTCCCACCAGGCGGCCCGCGACCTCGACGCGGCGATGGGCCCCCTGCTGGCCGACGCGCGCCGCGAGGGCCGCACGGTCGTCGCCCTGTCCGAGTACGGCATCACCAACGTCTCCCGGCCCGTCGACATCAACCGGGCCCTGCGCCGTGCCGGCCTCCTTGAGGTCCACACCCAGGACGGCATGGAGTATCTGGACCCGATGGCCTCGCGCGCCTTCGCCGTCTCCGACCACCAGATCTCGCACATCTACGTGCGCCGCCCCGAGGACCTGGACGCGACCCGCGAGGCGCTGAAGGACCTCAAGGGCATCGAGGAGATCCTGGACGACGAGGGCAAGAAGAACTACGGCCTGGACCACCCGCGCTCCGGCGAACTGGTCGCCGTCGCCGAGCCGGACGCCTGGTTCACGTACTACTACTGGCTCGACGACGCCAAGGCTCCCGACTTCGCCCAGCTCGTCGAGATCCACCGCAAGCCGGGCTACGACCCCGTCGAGCTGTTCATGGACCCCGCCGACCCGTATGTGAAGGTCAAGGCGGCCAAGGCCATCGCCCGCAAGAAGCTCGGCATGCGCTACCGGCTCGCCGTGGTCCCCCTGGACCCCTCACCCATCCGCGGCAGCCACGGCCGCCTTCCCACGAGCGACGACGAGGGCCCGCTCATCCTCTGCTCCACCCCCGAAGCCGTCACCGGCCGCACCGAGGCCACCGACGTGAAATCCCTGCTCCTCAACCTCGCAGGACTGCACTGACCTAAGGAGTTCCACGCATGAGCCGCAAGAAGTCAGTCGACCCGGAGCTCGCAGCGAAGCTCAGCCGCCGCAACATGCTGGGTGTGGCGGCGGGCACCGGTGCCGCCGCCATCCTCGGTCTCTCCGCGGCCACCCCCGCAGCCGCCACCGAGCGCGGCCGGGGCCACGGTCACGGAAAGACCGAGCCGGTCCTCACCCCGGGCCACCTCGGCATCCAGCTCTACTCGCTGCGTGACAAGGTCAACTCCCTCGGCTTCGCGAAGGTCTTCGAGGAGCTGGAGCGCTTCGGCTACGACGAGATCGAGTACGCGGGCTACACCCAGGGCAGCGCGGGCGCCATCACCATCCCGCAGCTCCGCAAGCTGGCCAGGAACCACGGCCTGCGCCCGATCGGCAGCCACGTCAACTACGCCGACGACAACAACCCGGACGCGTACAGCTTCGCCCAGAACCTGGAGAAGGTGCTGGACGACGCCCAGGCGCTGGGCCTCGACCACATCGGTACGGCTTCCGGACCCTTCCGTCACGGTGACACCGTCGACGCCTGGAAGCGGGCGGCCGAGGACTTCAACACCTACGGCGCCGCCGCCCGCAAGCGCGGCATGAAGTTCTACCAGCACAACCACGCCGAGGAGTTCTCCTTCGCCAGCGACAAGCCGGGCGTCCGCCTCTACGACGTCCTGCTCGCGGAGACAGACCCCAAGCTGGTCTATCTGGAGATGGACATCTACTGGGCCTTCTCCGCCGTGCACCGCTTCAGCAAGACCGGTGACGGCAAGCCCGCCCCCTTCGACCCGCTGCGCTACGTGCTCAAGCAGCCCGAGCGCTACCCCCTCTTCCACGTCAAGGACGGCGTGAAGAACGAGGAGGCGCGCGACGGCTACGACATGGTCGACGTCGGCGACGGCGACATCGACTACAAGAAGTTCATCTCGGCCGTGAACAAGACCCACAACGGCCGCAGGACCCACCACTGGCAGGCCGAGCACGACAACCCGGTCGACTCGATCCTGTTCGCCCAGAAGTCGGCGGACCACCTGCACTCGCTGCGCGAGAAGCGCTGCTGACCCGCCCGACCCGCATGACTCGCCCATGACGAGGCCCCCTGTACGACTCCTTCCGGAGCCGCACAGGGGGCCTCGTGTGTGTGCGCGATCCCGTTTTCCGGACCCGCTCAGGCGTCCTCCCGCCCGATCGGGTTCGGATTCGCCTGGATCTTCTTGATGTCCGGCCGCCCCGGAGCCTTCAGGAAGGTCGCCAGGCACGCCGAGAACAGTCCGACGCTGCCGGCGATGACGAACGCGGTGTTGTAACCCCAGTTGCTCACCACGACTCCACCCACACCGGCACCGACCAGGCCGGAGATGAGCTTGGAGCTGTAGACCATGCCGTAGTTCGACGCGTTGTTGTTCTCGCCGAAGTAGTCCGCCGTCATGGCCGCGAAGAGCGGGAAGATCGCGCCGCCGCCGAAGCCGGAGATCATCGAGCAGACCAGGAACAGCGGCATACTGCCCGCGGATCCGGAGGCCAGCACGCCGAACTGCGACATGCCCAGGACGATGCAGACGAAGATCAGCGTCTGGCGGCGCCCGTACTTGTCGGAGATCCAGCCGATGACGCCTCGGCCCGTACCGTTCACGATGGCCTTCAGCGACATGGCCGTGGCCACGATCCCGCCGGCGAAGCCCATTTCCTTACCGAACGGCACCTGCATCGCGATACCGAAGATGTTGATGCCCGCCGTGCAGAGCAGGCAGAACCACATCATCCACAGGACCGGGACCCGTGCGGCTTCCTTCGGGGTGTACTGCCGGACGGCCGGCGGGTTCTTCTCCAGCGCGCGCCGGATCCTCGGGTCGTCGGAGACCTTCAGCGGGTCGGCACCCTCGGGCCACCAGAACTTCGGCGGGTCCTTGAAGAACCAGCCGGAGACGGCGACCATCGCGCAGCAGACCACACCGACGAAGACCAGCACACCCTGGTAGTTGCTCAGGTCCATGTACGAGGTGAAAAGGAAGACGAAGGGCACGGAGCCGTAGGCGAAACCGCCGTTGACGAGGCCGGTCTTGCCTCCCTTGCGCTCCGGATACCACTTGCCGACCATGTTGACGCAGGTCGCGTAGACGAGACCGGCGCCGATACCGCTGAACATACCGAAGCCTATGTACGCCACGATCACGTGCGGCGCGTAGGCCAGGGAGAGGTAGCCCAGCAGCGTGCCCAGCGCGCCGAGCATCATCGCGTAGCGGGCGGGCAGCTTGCCGCTCTCACGGAGCTGCCCCGCGGGGAAGGCCACGGCCGCCTGGAAGAAGATCCAGACACCCATCAGCCAGAAGATGTGCCCGCTGCTCCACGCGTGTGCCGTGTGGAGAGTGTCCTCGGCCGCGGTGAACGCGTACTCCGAGGAGCTGATCCCCATCATGCCGATCCACGGGAAGAGCACCATCGTCCAGCGCGGCCGCCCCATGATCTGCCGGTCGGACTGGCCGATCCGGTAGATGCGGCCGTTCCGGTCGGTCACCTCCTGATAGGGGACGGATGTGGAGATGTCAGTTGTCGCCATTTTCGATCGAACCCCTTGCGTCGAAGAAGTCAGGCCAGCGCCCCCTGTCCGTTCTCTTCGTGCGGGGGGCCTGCGATGAGCGGAATCCACAGGCCCCCTGGGTCGCACCGTCAGCTCATCCGGCGCCTCCCTACAGCTCTGCGGCTTGCGCCGTACGGCCTGCGCTCGGCCGCTGCCGGTCTCTCACAGCAGCCCCGCCGCCCGCGCCCAGCGGTATTTCGCGCCGAGCACCTCGACGGGCTTCTCGGTGGTGTACGGGTACGCTACGACGCCCCGTTCGTAGAGGTACTGGCACGCGGCCTCCACCTCGACGTCGCCCGCGAGCGACGCCACCACCGGCTTCTCGATGCCGCGTTCCCTGAACTCGGCCACCACCCGCGCCGTCAGTTCGGCGAAGACCATCGGCGGGGTGACGATTGTGTGCCAGTAGCCCAGCACGAGTGAGTGGATCCGGGGATCCTCCAACCCGAGCCGGATCGTGGCCTCGTAGGTGGACGGCGGCTCGCCGCCCGTGATGTCCACCGGGTTGCCCGCCGCCCCGAAGGGCGGGATGAAGGCGCGGAACGCCTCGTCCAGGTCCGGCGGGATCTCCATCAGCGACAGGCCGTTGTCGACGATCGCGTCCGACAGCAGCACCCCCGACCCGCCGGCGCCCGTGATGATCACGACGTTGTCGCCCTTGGGGGTGGGGAGTACGGGCAGCCCGCGCGCGAACTCCAGCATCTCGCCAAGACCCGGCGCCCTGATGACGCCCGACTGCCGCAGGATGTCCTCGTACACCGCGTCGTCGCCCGCCAGGGCCCCGGTGTGCGAGCCCGCCGCCTTGGCGCCCGCCGCCGTACGACCGGCCTTGAGGACCACCACGGGCTTCTTCGGTACGGTCGCGCGCGCCGCCTCGACGAAGGCGCGGCCGTCCTTGAGGTCCTCCAGGTGCATCGCGATGCAGTCGGTGTTGTCGTCCTCACCGAACCAGGTCAGCAGGTCGTCCTCGTCGAGGTCCGACTTGTTGCCGAGTCCGACGATGGCCGACACACCGGTCCTGGTGGTCCTCGCGAAGCCGAGGATCGCCATCCCGATGCCGCCGGACTGCGAGGTCAGTGCCACGCCGCCCTTGACGTCGTACGGGGTGCAGAACGTGGCGCAGAGGTCCTGCCAGGTGGAGTAGTAGCCGTAGATGTTCGGCCCGAGCAGCCGGATCCCGTTCTCCTCGGCGATCGTCACGATCTGCTGCTGGAGTTCGTGCTCGCCGGTCTCGGCGAACCCGGACGGGATCAGGACGGCGTTGGGGATGTTCTTGCGGCCGACCTCGGTGAGCGCGGTGGCGACGAACTTCGCGGGGATCGCGAATATCGCCACGTCAGGCTCACCGGGAACGTCCATCACGCTCTTGTACGCCTTGCGGCCGAGAATGTCATCGGCTTTGGGATTGACCGGGTAGATCTCGCCCGCGAAACCTCCGTCGATAAGGTTCCGCATGACCGAATTGCCGATCTTGCCGTCCTCGTTGGAGGCACCGATGACCGCCACCGAACGCGGCTCCATGAGCCGGCGCATGGAGGTGAGGATCTCCTCGCGCGAGTAGGTGCGCCGTACGGCGGGCACCTCGTCGGTGAGCAGGATCCGTACGTCGGCCGCCATGACCCCGCTCGCCGACGCGAAGACCGGGTTGAGGTCCACCTCCGCGATGTTGGGGAAGTCGGCGGCCAACTGCGAGACCCGCACCACGAGATCGGCCAGCGCGTCACGGTCGACCGCCGCACCGCCCCGTACGCCGCGCAGGATCTCCGCGGCCCGGATGCCGTCCAGCATGGACAGCGCGTCGTCCTTGGTGGCGGGCGCGAGCCGGAAGGTGACGTCCTTCAGCACCTCCACCAGGACACCGCCGAGACCGAAGGCCACGACCTTGCCGAAGGTGGGGTCGGTGACCGTACCGATCAGGATCTCGGTGCCCGCGGGCACCATCTGCTGCACCTGGACGCCCAGGATCTGCGCGTTCGGGTCGTACGCCCGCGCGTTGGACACGATCGTGGTGAAGGCGGCCCGTACCTCGGCCGCCGAACCGACGCCGATCTGCACGCCGCCCGCGTCCGTCTTGTGCAGGATCTCCGGCGACACGATCTTCATCGCGACCGGGAAACCGATCCGGGCGGCCACGGCCACCGCGTCGTCGGCCGACTCCGCGAGCGCCTCGCCCGGCGTCGGGATCCCGTACGCGTCCGTGATCGCCTTGCCCTCGGGCGCGGTCAGCGACGTACGCCCCTGCGCGAGCGCGGTCTTGATGATCGCGTCGACGTTGTCCTTGTCGGGCTTGAAGGCAGTGCTGTCCGCCACTAGATGACTCCGTTCGTCTTCAACAGGCGCAGTTCCTCGTCGCCGAGACCGAGCTCGCCGACGTACACCTCCGCGTTGTGCTCACCGAGCAGCGGGGATGCGGTGATGTGGACGGGGGAGTCGGAGAGCTTCAGCGGGCTTCCGACCGTGGTGAAACTCCCGCGCTGCGGGTGCTCGACCTCGACGACCATCTCGTTGGCCGCGAGCGAGGGGTCCTCGATGATCTCCTTGGTGGAGAGGATCGGGCCGCACGGGATGTTGTGCGCGTTGAGCTTCTCCAGCACCTCCCACTTGGGAAGGGTCGAGGTCCACTCCTCGATGAGCTGGAACATCTTGCCCAGCTTGGTGAGGCGGGCCTCGGGAGTCGCCCAGTCAGGGTCGTCGGCCAGTTCGGGCCGGCCGATCAGTTCGCTGACGGGCTTCCAGCCGACCGGCTGCACGATCACGTACACGTAGTCGTTCGGGCCGCCCGGCGCGCACTTGACCGCCCAGCCGGGCTGTCCGCCGCCGCTGGCGTTGCCGGAGCGCGGGACCGCGTCGCCGAAGTCCTCGTTCGGGTACTCGGCCAGCGGGCCGTGCGAAAGGCGCTGCTGGTCACGGAGCTTGACCCGGCAGAGGTTGAGCACGGCGTGCTGCATCGCGACGTTCACGCGCTGCCCGCGCCCGGTGGCGGTGCGCTGGTAGAGCGCGGCCAGGATGGCGGCCACCGCGTGCATGCCGGTGCCGGAGTCACCGATCTGCGAGCCGGTCGCCAGCGGCGGACCGTCCTCGAAGCCGGTGGTCGACATCGAGCCGCCCATCGCCTGCGCGACGACCTCGTACGCCTTGAAGTTGGTGTACGGGCCTTCGCCGAAGCCCTTGATCGAGGCGTACACGATCTTCGGGTTGATCTCCTGGATCTTCTCCCAGGTGAATCCCATCCGGTCGACCGCGCCGGGGCCGAAGTTCTCGACCATCACGTCGGAGCGGCGGATGAGTTCGGTCAGGATCTCCTTGCCGCGCTCGGTCTTGGTGTTGAGCGTGACACTGCGCTTGTTGCAGTTGAGCATCGTGAAGTACAGCGAGTCGACATCGGGGATGTCGCGCAGCTGCTTACGGGTGATGTCGCCCGTCGGCGCCTCCACCTTCACCACGTCCGCGCCGAGCCAGGCGAGGATCTGGGTGGCCGAAGGGCCGGACTGCACATGCGTCATGTCGAGGACACGGATGCCGCTCAGGGCCTGGGGGCTCGGTGTGTCGGGGGAGTTCTCCGGGGCTTCGAGAGCCTGGGTCATCATGGCCTCCCTTACTTGTACATGGTCTGGTTCATGGTTCCGGGGGCGTACGCGTCGGGGTCGACCCAGACGTTGATCAGTGACGGCAGCCCGGACTCGCGGGCCCGCTGGAGCGCGGGTGCGATCTCGGCCGGGTCCCTGACCTCTTCGCCGTAACCGCCCAGCATCTGGGCGAACTTGTCGTAGTGGACGTCGCCGAGGGTGTTGCCGACCCGCTCGCGCTCGTCGCCGTACTTGGCCTTCTGGCCGTAACGGATCTGGTTCATCGACGAGTTGTTGCCGACGATGCCCACGAACGGCAGGTTGTAGCGGACGAGCGTCTCGAAGTCCCAGCCCGTCAGCGAGAACGCGCCGTCGCCGAAGAGCGCCACGACCTCCTTGTCAGGCCGCGCCTTCTTCGCCGCGAGGACGAAGGGGACGCCGACACCGAGCGTGCCGAGCGGGCCCGGGTCCATCCAGTGGCCGGGCGACTTGGGCTGCACGACCTGGCCGGAGAAGGTGACGATGTCGCCGCCGTCGCCGATGTAGATCGAGTCCTCGGTGAGGAATTCGTTGATCTCGCTGACCAGCCGGTAGGGGTGGATCGGCGAGCTGTCCTTCTTGAGCGAGGGCAGCCGCTTCTCGATCGCCGTCTGCTCGGCGGCCCGCAGCTCCTCCAGCCATGCCTTGCGCTTGACCGAGCCGCCGTTGATCCGGCCGCTCGCCGCCTCGGTGACCGACTTCAGGACGAGGCCGGCGTCGCCGACGATGCCGAGGTCGATGTCGCGGTTCTTGCCGACGGTGCGGTAGTCGAGGTCGATCTGGACGACCGTCGCGTCGGGCGAGAGCCGCTTGCCGTAACCCATCCGGAAGTCGAAGGGCGTGCCGACGATGATGATGAGGTCGGCGTTGGTGAAGGCGTAGCGGCGGGAGAGCTGGAAGTGGTGCGGGTCGCCGGGAGGCAGGGTGCCCCGGCCCGCGCCGTTCATGTAGGCGGGGACGTTCAGCGTCCGTACGAGCTCGATCGCCTCGTCCGTGGCCCGGGTGGTCCACACCTGGCTGCCGAGCAGGATCGCCGGCTTCTCGGCGTGCACGAGCAGATCGGCGAGCTTCTCGATGGCCGCGGGGTCACCGGCCGAACGGGTCGAGGCCCGGTACTGGCCGGCCTTGGGTACGCGTGCTTTGTCGGCCGGGACCTTCGCGTCGAGGACATCGCGCGGAATCTCCAGGAAGGACGGGCCGGGAGCGCCGTTGTAGCACTCCCGGAAGGCCATGGAGACCATGTCGGCCGCGCGGGCCGTGTCGGGGACGGTCGCCGCGAACTTGGTGATCGGCGTCATCATGTCCACGTGCGGCAGGTCCTGCAGCGAACCCATCTTGTGCTGGGTGAGTGCGCCCTGGCCGCCGATGAGCAGCATGGGTGACTCGGCACGGAACGCGTTGGCGACACCGGTGACGGCGTCGGTCGTGCCCGGTCCCGCGGTGACGACGGCGCAGCCGGGCTTGCCGGTGATGCGCGCGTAACCGTCGGCGGCGTGGGCGGCGACCTGCTCGTGACGTACGTCGACGACTTCGATGCCCTCGTCGACGCAGCCGTCGTAGATGTCGATGATGTGGCCGCCGCAGAGGGTGTAGATGACCTCGACACCTTCTGCCTTGAGTGCCTTGGCGACCAGATGACCACCGGAGATGAGTTCCTGGCTGTCGTCGGGCATGAGGTTGTCCTGTCCCTTCGTAGGGGAGCCGGGGGTGCTCTTGGGGGTGCTCCCGAGTGCTCCCGCGATGGATTGCATACAGTCGACGAATACTGTATGAAGCTTGTTATCCCGCATTCGGTGGGTGGTGTCCAGGGGGCGTGCGGCACTTTCATTCGTTTCTGTTGCAGTGGGAGCCGGCATGGATCTGTACGAGCACCAAGCCAGAGACCTGTTCGCGGAGTACGGCATCGCCGTGCCGGAGGCCGAAACCGTCGAGTTCGCGAGGGAAGCCGCCCTCGCGGCGGAGCGGCTCGGCGGCCGGGTCGTCGTCAAGGCACAGGTGAAGACCGGAGGCCGGGGCAAGGCAGGCGGGGTGAAGCTCGCGGCCGATCCGGCCGCCGCGGAACTGACCGCTCGCCAGATCCTCGGGATGGACATCAAGGGCCACACCGTCCGCACGGTGATGCTGGCCCAACCGGTGGACATCGAGACCGAGTTCTACGTCAGTTACGTGCTCGACCGCGCCGCGGGGACCTTCCTCGCGATCGCGTCCGCCGAGGGCGGCATGGAGATCGAGGAGGTGGCGGCGACCCGCCCCGAGGCGGTGGCCCGGATCCCGGTCGATCCGGCCGAGGGCGTCACGGCGGCCAAGGCGGCGGAGATCGCGGCGGCGGCCGGGCTGCCGCCGGAGACCGCCTTCGTACTCCAGTCGCTCTGGCAGGTCCTGATCAAGGAGGACGCGCTGCTGGTCGAGGTCAACCCGCTCGTCAGGACAACCGACGGCCGCATCCTGGCACTTGACGGAAAAGTGACCCTGGACGACAACGCCCGGTTCCGCCAGAGCCGTTGGGGCGACGACCAGGAGGACCCGGGCGCCGACCCGCTGGAGGCGGCAGCCGCCGCCAAGGGCCTCAACTACGTCAAGCTCGACGGCGAGGTCGGCATCATCGGCAACGGCGCGGGGCTCGTCATGTCGACCCTCGACGTCGTCGCCGGCTGCGGCGCCCGCCCCGCCAACTTCCTCGACATCGGCGGCGGCGCCTCGGCCCAGGTCATGGCCGACGGACTCTCCGTCATCCTGTCCGACCCCGACGTGAAGTCCGTGTTCGTCAACGTCTTCGGCGGGATCACCGCCTGCGACGCCGTCGCCGACGGCATCGTCCAGGCGCTGGAGACCGTCCGGCTGACCAAACCGCTCGTCGTACGCCTCGACGGCAACAACGCCGCCCAGGGCCGCGCGATCCTCGCCGACCGTGCGCATCCGCTCGTGGAGCAGGTCACGACCATGGACGGCGCCGCGCGCCAGTCCGCCGTACTCGCCAACGCCGGATGAGCCTGCCAGCAGCAGCAGGCGACGCGGACAACGGAAAGAGGGAGAAGAGACCATGGCGATTTTCCTGACCAAGGAGAGCAAGGTCCTCGTCCAGGGCATGACCGGTGCCGAGGGCATGAAGCACACCCGCCGGATGCTGGAGGCCGGGACCGAGGTCGTCGGCGGCGTCAACCCGCGCAAGGCGGGCCAGAGCGTCGACTTCGACGGCAGGGCGGTCCCCGTCTTCGGCTCCGTCGCCGACGGCATCGCGGCGACCGGCGCGGACGTCACCATCGTCTTCGTGCCGCCGCCGTTCGCGAAGGCGGCGGTACTGGAGGCCGTCGACGCGGGGATCGGCCTCGCCGTCGTGATCACCGAGGGCATCCCCGTCCATGACGCGGTCGTCTTCCAGGCGTACGCCGCGAAGAGCGACACCCGGATCATCGGGCCCAACTGCCCAGGGCTCATCAGCCCCGGACAGTCCAACGCCGGCATCATCCCGGCGGACATCGCGACCAAGCCCGGCAAGATCGGACTGGTCTCCAAGTCGGGCACGCTGACGTACCAGTTGATGTACGAGCTGCGCGAGATCGGCTTCTCGTCGGCGGTCGGTATCGGGGGAGACCCCGTCGTCGGCACGACACACATCGACTGCCTCGCCGCGTTCGAGGCCGACCCGGACACCGAACTCATCGTGCTCATCGGCGAGATCGGCGGCGACGCGGAGGAGCGTGCGGCGGCGTACATCGCGGACCATGTGACCAAGCCGGTGGTCGGCTACATCGCGGGCTTCACCGCGCCCGAGGGCAAGACGATGGGCCACGCAGGGGCGATCGTCTCGGGCTCGTCGGGCACGGCGGAGGCGAAGAAGAAGGCACTGGAAGCCGTCGGAGTCCGCGTCGGCTCGACGCCCTCGGAAACGGCCCGCCTGGTGCTCGACCGCATAGCGGTCAGCGCCTGACACGACCCGGGGCGTGTTTCGGAAGCCCTGTGCGGGGCACGGCGGCCTTGTGGCGTCCCCCGGGCGCACGGGTGACTTCCGAGACACGCCCCGGGAGGGGCCGGTCCCGGTCGGGACGGGCGACATCCCGTCTCCCCGGCGGACCGTCCCCGCCGGCGGGCGGCGCGCGTGTGCCTGGTGATCAGCCGGGCCGCCGCCCCGCCCGGCGTCCGGGATTCAGCCCGTTCGGCTCGGGACAGTCCGGGTCGGGTGGCCCGTCCCGGTCGGGATGGGCGACGACTCGTCTCCCCGGCGGGCCGTCCCCGCCGCCGGGTGGCGCGGTCGTGTGCCCGGTGATCAGCCGGGCCGCGATCTGGTCCGTCCGGCCACCCCTGGTCCGCCCGGCGTCCGGGATTCAGCCCGTCCGGCGTTTGAGGACGAACCGGCCACCGGGCGGGCCCGGTGAGAACAACACGCTCCACCCCTGCCGTACCCGGACGACCCGTGCACCTCGTCCGGCATCCGCGCTCACGCGCCCCGCCCCTTCACGAGCGGAGAACCCTCAATGGCACCCACCCTCATCCTCAAGCCGGGCACCGCGTGGTCCGACGCCTGGCAGCAATGCCTCGCCATCGCGCCCGAGGCCTTCCGGGAGGACCACGTCCTCAACCTCTGGGATGCCACCTGGCAGTCCGGCGGCCGTACCCTCCCCGCCTACAGCGCCGTCGACGGCAGCCCCATCGTCGGGCCGCCGCGGCTCGGCGCCGAGGCCGCCCAGCAGGCCGTACGCGCCTCGCTCGACCAGCACCGCGCCTGGCGGCACGTCCCGCTCGCCGAGCGCCGCGCCCGCGTCGGCGCCACGCTCGACGCCCTGACCGAACACCGCGAGTTGCTCGCCCTCCTCCTCGTCTGGGAGATCGGCAAGCCCTGGCGGCTCGCCCAGGCGGACGTCGACCGCGCCATCGACGGCGTGCGCTGGTACGTCGACGGCGTCGAACCCATGCTGGATGGCCGCACCCCGCTGCCGGGCCCGGTCTCCAACATCGCCAGCTGGAACTACCCCATGTCCGTGCTGGTCCACGCCATGCTCGTGCAGGCGCTCGCCGGCAACGCGGTGATCGCCAAGGCGCCCACCGACGGCGGTGTCGCCTGCCTCACCCTGGCCGCCGCGCTCGCCGTCCGCGAAGGGCTCCCGTTCACCCTGGTCAGCGGCAGCGGCGGGGAACTCTCCGAGGCGCTCGTCCGCTCCCCGGAGATCGGCTGCGTCTCCTTCGTAGGAGGCCGCGACACCGGCGCGCGTATCGCCACCACCGTCGCCGACCTCGGCAAGCGCCACATCCTCGAACAGGAGGGCCTCAACACCTGGGGCGTCTGGAACCACTCCGACTGGGACGCGCTCACCGCCGTCATCCCCAAGCTGTTCGACTACGGCAAGCAGCGCTGCACCGCGTACCCGCGCTTCGTCGTCCAGCGCTCCCTCTTCGCCGATTTCCTCGGGGCCTATCTGCCCGCCGTCCGCTCCATCCGGCTCGGCCACCCGCTGGCCGTCGAGCACCCCGACGACCC
Source organism: Streptomyces sp. NPDC058665 (assembly GCF_042714995.1). Lineage (NCBI taxonomy): Bacteria > Bacillati > Actinomycetota > Actinomycetes > Kitasatosporales > Streptomycetaceae > Streptomyces > Streptomyces sp. NPDC058665. The sequence goes on along the minus strand of NZ_JBHXRX010000053.1, from coordinate 19,646 downwards.
GCTTCCCGAACTCGACTTCGGCCCGCTCATCAACGCGGCCAAGGTCAAGGAGCTGGACGACCAGGTCGCCGAGGCCATCGACCGCGGCGCGGTCCCCATCCACCACGGATCGCTCGCGGACGGGCGCTTCCTGCCCGGCCAGGACACCTCCGCGTACCTCGCGCCGGTGACGCTGCTGGGCCCGCCGCCCTCCTCGCCGCTGCACCACGCGGAGCCCTTCGGCCCGGTCGACACCATCGTCCTGGTCGACACCGAGGCGGAACTCCTCGCCGCGATGAACGCCTCGAACGGGGCACTGGCCGCGACGCTGGCGACCGACGACCCCGAGACGTACGCCAGGCTGTCCCCGCAGATCCGCGCCTTCAAGGTCGGCCACGGCAAGCCGCGCTCCCGCGGCGACCGCGACGAGCTCTTCGGCGGCTTCGGGCACTCCTGGCGGGGCGCCTTCGTCGGCGGTGAACTGCTCGTGAAGGCCGTCACGAACGGTCCCGACGGGGAGCGCCCGCCGGGCAACTTCCCGGACTACCACCTGATGCCGTGACGGTGAATCCGGCACGGCCCTGAACCGGGATCGGCTGAGGTCGCTCGGACCCCTCCTCAGCCGATTCCTCCATATCCTCGCAGGTCAGGGCGAGTGCTAGCCTCGTAGCCATGGACCCGAAGGATCTCGCCGACCTCGCGCATCTGCGCCGGGCGCGCGATCTGATCGACCGCGAGTACGCGCGCCCGCTCGACGTGCCCACGATGGCCCGCCACGCGCTCATGTCGCCCGCGCACTTCTCGCGGCGGTTCCGCGCGGCCTACGGCGAGACGCCGTACAGCTATCTCATGACCCGCCGCATCGAGCGCGCGATGGCGCTGCTCCGCGCCGGCACGAGCGTGACCGACGCGTGCATGACAGTGGGCTGTACGTCCCTCGGCTCGTTCAGCTCCCGGTTCACCGAGATCATGGGGGAGACGCCGAGCGCGTACGCCGCCCGCGAGCACGGGGCCGTCACGGCGATGCCCGCCTGTCTGGCGAAGGTGCTCACCCGCCCCACCAGGCGGCCACCGAGCAGGATCCGAGAAGCGGGCCCCGAAGGCGCGGCCTAGCGTTGACGGTATGACCATCGCACTCCAGTACTCGCACATCACTGTCAACGACCCCGACGAGGCCCTCACCTTCTACCGTGACGCGCTCGGCCTGGAGGTCCGCAACGACGTCGCCTCGGGCGGATTCCGCTGGGTCACCCTCGGCAGCCCGACCCAGCCGGGCCTCGAACTCGTCCTCTCGCAGCCGCACGCCGGCCGCTCGCAGGCCGACGGCGACGCCCTCCAGGAGCTGCTCACCAAGGGCGTCCTGACCCAGATCGTCTTCCGCACCGACGACGTCGACGCGACCTTCGAGAAGGTACGGTCGGCCGGCGCCGAAGTGCTCCAGGAGCCCATCGACCAGCCCTGGGGCCCACGCGACTGCGCGTTCCGCGACCCCTCGGGCAACACGGTCCGGATCTCCCAGGAGCCGAAGCCCGCCTAGCCGGCGCACGCCCCCGGCACCGTACGCTCCACCGCGCCGCGCAGGAGCGTACGGTGCCGCCCGAACCCGCCCCGCACCGGCCCCGCCGCGCCCCGGACCATGGGATATGCGGGTGAAGAGCACCCCTGAGCCCTGGTATCGTTCATTACGTCGCCCGGCGGAAACGTCGAGGTTCGACCACTCGTCCGGGTGGCGGAATGGCAGACGCGCTAGCTTGAGGTGCTAGTGCCCTTTATCGGGCGTGGGGGTTCAAGTCCCCCCTCGGACACGATGGGTATTTCACGTAATTGCCTTGCTTGGCTTCACAGAACTCCCAGCACGGATTCGTCCGGGCTGGGAGTTCTTCGTGTGTACGGGATCTTGTTCGGAAGAGGCCCGACTGCGGAGCCTGGCGGCGTCGTTTGACCGGTTCATCCCATTGGTGTTGGTGGGGCGGGTGTGCGGGAGGCGCATGGAGGCGGCGTGGTTGGGGCAGCGCAGGTGTCCGGCGAGGGCGGGGCCTTTGAAGCGCTGGTAGCCGTCGGTGTCTGGGCGGCTGTGCGGGGTGAAGGCGTAGGCGGCGCGCTGGTCGTAGCGGGCGCGGACAGGGTGAGCCCATTGGGCGGGGTGCAGTAGGAGTAGCCCCGCTCGCCCGGCGACTCGCTGGTCGGGTTCGGGCCTCGTGGCAGTATCGTCACCCACCTCGGCGGGAAGAAACAGGTCCAGATCCACGACCTGACGGGCGACGCTGCCTCCGACACTCTGCCGGTCGCGGGAGGGGACGACTGGACGGCGGGCTTTGTCAACGTCCACGGCCTGACCATCGACACCGGCACCCTGCGCCAGACCTTCGACCTGCGCCCCGACACACAGTTCCGTGCCCTGTGCGCCGCCACAGGGCGCGACTACATCACGGCCGAACGTAAGCTGCTTCCGGAGGGAACCCCGTCGAAGCCGCCCTGCGAGTTACTCACGGCCCGATCCCCAAGGCGCCCCTGTCGCCGTCACCTTCGGCGTGCAGCTCGGACAGGACCTGAAGCTGGGCATCGTAAACGGCAGCGGGCAGGCGCATCTGACGGTCACCGCCACCTGGAAGCCCGTGGCGTGACGGAAGCGTTGATTCGCAGCCATGGACGCGTGCCACGCCTCGCGTGGCGCGTGCCTTCGCCGCACCCGTTCCACATCGGCCGGCCCGGCCGTCTTCGTCTGCGGTCTGGACGAGGGGGCCGCGGGTTTCCTCGACCGAACCAACTGGCCGCCCGCTCACGGAATACTGGCCAAGCGTCTGGGTCGGCGGCCTGCACCACCGCGGTGCCCCCCGCCGCGGCCAACGCGGCCATGCCCTTCCTCTGCCCGCCCAGGCTCGCCGGCCGATCAGAGCGAAGTAGCCGCTTTGACCGCGTCGGTCGCGGGCGGGGGGCCACGGTGCCCTGCGGCAGTGCCGACACACTGCGATCCGCGAGTGCCACGGCAGGACCGTCATCACACCCATCGGCGAACCGGGGCCTGAAGTGGGCACTGGGCCCGCCGAACCAATAGGCGGACGGAAGCGTCTATCCCGAAAACCAGCGAGGCACGTAGAGCACTTCAGGAGGCTTCGTCTTGGCGGCACCGCTTCTTCCCGGCGACCCACGGCAGTTGGGCACCTTCTATCTCGATGGCCGCCTCGGCGCGGGCGGTCAGGGCGTGGTGTACGAGGGCTACGACGCCGAAGGCGGACGGGTGGCCGTCAAGGCTCTCCACGGGGTGAGTGACAGCGACCGGGACAGGCTCCGCAAGGAGATTGAGGCCTGGCGCCTGGTGGAGCCCTTCTGCACCAGCAAGGTGCTCCACGAGGACCTCGACGGTCCGATCCCATTCGTCGTCAGCGAGTATGTGGCCGGCTCGGATCTGCGGCACACGGTCGACACCGGCGACCCGTACGAACCGGAAGAGCTGCGCCGTCTGGCGATCGGCGTGGCCACGGCGCTGGTAGCCATCCACCGGGCTGGCGTGGTGCACCGCGACCTCAAGCCGGAGAACATCCTCCTGGGCCCCGACGGCCCTCGGGTGATCGACTTCGGCATCGCCCGGATCGTGGAGGGGACTGCAACTGCGGGGGTGCCCATGGGCACCCTTCGCTACATGCCGCCCGAGCGCTACCGCGGCGAGCACGGCGACGGAAAGGTCGACGTCTGGGGCTGGGGCGCCGTCATCCTGTTCGCCGCGACCGGCCGCCACGCCTTCGACGGCGAAAGCGCGGTGGAGCTGACGTACAAGGTCGCCACCCACGAACCCGACACCTCGATACTCGACGAACCGCTCCGTTCCCTCGTCACGGCATCGCTGTCCAAAGACCCCGCGGACCGGCCGACATCAGAGCAACTGCTCCTGTCCCTCGTCGGCCGCACGGACCTCGCCGAGGTCGTGAAGGACATCGTTTCCCGAAACCCGTTCGAGCCCGTCAAGCCCTCCCGGGCCGAGGTGGCGGAGGACGTGTTCGCCCGCCTGGACAGCAAGGCGCGGGAAGTCGTCCCCCAAGTGCTGCTGCGCCTGGTCGCCCCGGGCGAACGCGCCGAGGACACGCTGCGCTCGGCGCGCCGGCCCGAGTTCGCCGACGGCCGGACCTCGGAGCAGGTCCTGGAACAGGTCCTGCAAGCGTTCACCGAGGCGGGGATCCTGGTCTGGAAGGACGAGTCCGTCACTTTGTCCAGCGCCGCGCTTATCCGGGCCTGGCCCCGCCTGCGCGACTGGGTCGAGGACGAACGCGACGGCCTGGGCGTCCATCAGCGCCTGTCCGAGGCATCACGGGTCTGGGAAGACCACAGCCGTAAGAACAACGACCTGCTTCAGGGAACAGCCCTGGAACGCGCGAGGAACTGGGCCGCGACGGAGCGCCGCCACCTCACGCTCAACCGCACCGAACACGATTTCCTGCAAGCCGGATCGGGACTGGCCCGCCGCCGAGGCCGGTTACGCATGCTGCTCAGCGCCGTCCTGGCCGTCTTGCTGGTCATCGCGGTCGGCGCGGCCGGTGTCGCCTTCGACCAGCGGCAGACCGTCGTAGGCCAGCGTGACCGCGCCACCTCCGCCCAGGTGGCCGGCGTAGCCCAAGCCGTGCGCCGCACCGATCCCGAGCTCGGCCGGCGGCTGGCGGTGGCTTCGGCGCGTCTGGCCGACACCCCCGAATCCTGGTCCGCCCTGCTGGCCCTGCGCAACCAATGGGAGGACGACGCGCTCAAGCTGCCGGATTTCGTGGCGACGGAATCCGATCTCGACGGCACCGGCCAGGTCCTCGTTTCCGCGGCGGAGAACCGCGTCGAGTTCTGGAACGTCCAAACCCGCAAGAGGACCGGTTCCTACACCGCCCCGGCCAGGGTCCACTGGGTGGACCTTTCCGACGACGGCAAGACGGCCGCCGTGAGCACCGACGACGGACACATCCGCCTGCTCGACGCCTCCACCGCCCGCCCGCGCAGCTCCCACACCTATCCCACCGCCAAGCAGGACAACGGCCACTGGCCGAGGATGGCGGTCAGCCCTCTGGGCACGTACCTGATGACCGAAACGGCCGAATCGGACGTGAAGTCCACGCTGGCGATCTGGGACACTCGCACCGCGCGCGAGATCATCACCGTCGACGGCAGCGTGTTCTCCCTCCTCCTGGCGAACACCTCGTTCTCTCCGGACGAACGTGTGCTCTCCGTACCCGGCGACGGCCAGGGAAAGCCGTTCACCTGGTTCGACACGCACACCGAGAAGAAGCTGCCCGTCCCCGTCCCGTATCTCGGCGTCAAGGCCGCCGACATCCAGGGGCCCGTGGTGTTCAGCCCGGACGGGAAGCTCGGAGCCCTGACACTCAGGGGCGGGAAGATCAGCGTGTTCGATCGCGCCAAAGGCTGGGCCGTCAGCAGCGACCTCACCGGCGCGGAGGAGTTCACGGCCTATCCGCTCCTGTTCAGTCCTGACGGCCGGTATCTCATCCAGAACGCCGTCGTCTGGGAAACGCCGCCGTCTTCGTCGCGCACGCCCGTCATGCGCCACGCGACCACTCAGAGCGAGTGCTACCCGTCCACGGCCCTGCGTTTCACGGCCGACGGCTCGAAGCTCCGGTGCGTCGGGGAGGACGGCGTCGTCCGGTCGTTCGACGTCGGCGCCTTCACCAAACCTCCCGCGTCGATCGGCGAGGAGACGTACTACGGAGAGGGGGAGGTGAGCCTGGACCGGCGCACCCTCGCGCTCCGCAAGGACGACATCGAAATCTGGTCTCCGCTTTCGCGGACCAAGCGGTCCACCGTGACCCTGGGCGCCTCGGCGCCGTACGTGAAGAAGATGGAACTCAGCCATGACGGGCGGCTGCTGGCGGTCCTCCTCGGTACCGAGATCCAGATCTGGGACACGGCCAGCAAGAAGGCAGCCAAGCTCGGCACCCTGCCCATCCTGAAGCAGGACCAACTGAGCGGGGCATCGACCGAGTTCGCCTTCTCACCGGACAAAAAGTCGCTCGCCGTCCAGGTTGTGACACAGGACGAGATCAACAAGCTCACGTTCTGGGACCTGCCCACCATGCGCCGGATCCGTGAGGTACGGGCCGACCTCGGCTACCCGACCAACCACGGGGCCGTCATCTTCCACCCCGACGGCAGGTCGGTGATCGCCGCGCCGAACTTCGGCAGGGTCGCGTTCCCCTCCGGCCGGGTCATCACCAAGGGCGCCCCGAGCCTGGAAGTTGACTCCTTGAGCGCTGACGGTGCGACGCTCTACACTCACCCCCGCGCTTTCCGGCCCTATGTCCGATTCTGGGATGCCCGGACGCTCCTGCCGGAAGGAGAAGACCTGCGTACCGGCGCCGTGGCCCCGCCTCTTTTCGCCCCGGAAAGGGCCACTGCCGTCTCGCCCGACGGCCGGCTGTTCGCCACCATGCACAAAGTCGGCCCCTCGTACCAGATCAAGGTGTGGGACAGCCGCTCCCGAACTCAGCTCGGCGTCGCACTCGCGGGGCGCATCGACGAGATCATTACGCTCGCCTTCACCGCCGACGGTTCTTCGCTGATCAGCCTGGACAAGGGCGGCAGGTTCCTCACCCACACCGTCAACCCCGTGCGGCTGGTCCGAGACCTCTGCGCCAAGTCCGGCCCTCTCACCGAACAGCAATGGAAAACCCACATCCCGGACATCCCCTACCGCAAGACATGCTGATCTGGAGGAAACGAACCAGCCGAACTCACCGAGCGCAGGGAAGTACGGACTCTGCGGACACCCTGAAGTCGCCTGCACTACGGTCGAGTTGGCCGTATTCGTGTGCACGACAGGGGCTGGCCCTCGCCGACGCGGTCGGCCTGTGCGCCCCGCCGCTGATGGCGATGTCGGAGAAGCTGCCCGTCGGGTGACGGGTGTTGAGCCCCCTTCCGGCCCTGCGCCTCCCCATACCCCGACCCGCGAAACGGACAAACCGCTGTGGTGGCGCGCCTGCTTAACCTGTGCAGGCGTCTTCCCGGCGGAACCAACCTCGCAGGCCACTGGCTTATGTCAACAACCCACGATGGGCAGTTCACACGACCGCCCAGCTCGGCTTTACAGAACTCCCGGCACGGATTCGTCCGCGCTGGGAGTTCTTTCCGTGTGCACTCTCCCCGCTGCCCGCAGCGTGCGAGCCAGGACTACGGGGCCGCCTCACTCCTGAAGCTCCGCACGGCTCGCGACCGCCGCGCCCAGTCGGCTCACTTCGGCGTCGCCCAGACGCAGTTCCGCAGCGCGGGCGGAGTCGAGGATCGTATCGGGGCGGCGGGCGCCCGGTATGGGGATGAGTACCGGGCTGGTGGACAACAGCCAGGACAGCGCGGTGCGTTGAGGGCTGACGTCGTGGGCGCGGCCTACCTCGGTGAATGCGGCCGTCAGTTCGTCGTCCCTCGTGCCGACCGTGCCCAACGGCCGCCAGGCCAGGAACGCCAGGCCGAGTTCTTCCGCGCGGCGCAGTACCGCGCCGTGCTGGGTGGCGCTGGGCGAGAACTCGTTCTGCACGGCGACGAGGGCCCCGCCCAACAGCTCGTGGGCCAGGTCGAGTTCGGCGACGGTGACGTTGGATACGCCCACCGAGGTGACCGTCTCCTCCGTGAGCAGCCGGAGCAGCGCGATCAGCGAGTCGGCGAAGGGCACCACCGGGTCAGGGGCGTGCAGGAAGAACAGCTCGATGCGGTCGAGGCGGAGCCGGTCGCGGGACGCGGTGGCCGAGCGGACGAGGTGATCGGGGCTGCTGTCGGTGAGCCATCGCCCGTCGCCCGGCCGGACCCGGCCCGCCTTCGTCACCACCGTGACTCCGGCCGCGTCGCCGTCCCAGCTGTCCAATGCGTCGGCGATCAGTGTCTCGTTGTGCCCTACCTCGTCGGCGCCGATGTGATAGGCGGAGGCGGAGTCGATGAGGGTCACTCCGGCGTCGAGCGCGGTGTGGATCGTCGCCATGGCCTGAGCGCGGTCCGGACGCCCCTCGATGGACAGCAGCATGCCGCCCAGGCCGACAGGGAAGACCTTCGAACGCCCGCACGCGCGGGTCGGGTTGGTGAGGTGCGGTGAGTGGTTCATACGGCTCCCTGTCTGTTGATGGTGCTGCCACGCGGCAGCCGCCGGGCGGCGCAACTCCGGTCGGCGAACAGCCGATTCGGCGATCGGCCCGGCGATACCCGGCGGTTGCCGCACGGCCTAGGTCCTGTCCGGTGGATCTTCGCGGATAGCCCGGGGCGTCTGGTGCGGTGCGTCGCAAGGCGCCGAAGTGCCCGCAGGGTGGTTTCCTGTGGGCATTTCGGCAACGCGGCGAGGTGCTGTGCCAGGGGTTTCGGGCCCGCGAAGATCCACCGGACAGGACCTAGCGGCGTACCGCGAGGCGGCCCCGCGAGAAGACGGCGGCGACCTCGTGCGCCGGGTCCGCCAACCGCTCGACGTGGACAGCAGGGTTGTGGCGGGTCAGGACGATGTCGGCGCGGGCGCCGGGGGCGAGCACACCGAGTTCACCGGCCGCGCCGAGCAGCCGGGCACCGGTGGTGGTGGCGCTGCGCAGCACCGCCCAGCCCGGCTGCACCCTGGCCCGCAGCGCGAACTCCCGCGACTGATGGACGTGCATGGCACCGAGCAGGTCGGTGCCGAAGGCGATCGGAGCGTCGGCGGCGTGGGCGTGGGCAAGCGCGGTGAGGCCACTGTCACGCACGGCCGCGACCTTGGCGGTGCTCGCGGGAGGGAGCCCGTGGAGCGGGCCCTCCTCCGCCAGCACCGTGTACGTCACCAGCGTCGGCACGTAGTACGTGTCGTGCCCGGCGAACAGCCGCGCCTCGTCAGGGCCGATCAGATTGCCGTGCTCGATGGTGCGTACGCCCAGTCGCAGCGCGCGGGCCACCGCCTCCGGGGTATAGGCGTGCCCGGCGCAGTAGACGCCCGCCCGCCTCGCCTCGTCGACCGCCGCGCGGATCTCGTCCTCGCTGTACTGCGGGGTGTCGATCCGGTCGGTGGGGCTGGAGATCCCGCCGGAGAGCATCAGTTTCACGAACGACGCCCCGGACCGTACGGCTTCCCGTACGGCGGTGCGCAGCGCGTCTGGTCCGTCGACGATCCGGCCGATGCCGGGCACGGCCGGGTGGTCGTCGGCGTGCAGCCGGCCTCGGGGCCGCAGGTCGCCGTGTCCCCCGGTCTGCGACAGCGCTTTGCCACACACGTACAGCCGGGGGCCGGGCGCCAGCCCCTCGTCCAGGGCGTCGGCCAGTCCGGCATCCGCGCCGCCCGCGTCCCGGACCGTGGTGAAGCCGCGTTCGAGCATCGCGCGCAGCTCCCGTAGCGCGTGGGCGGTGACGTAACTCGGCGGCATCCCGGTGTCGGCCCACTCGTCGGCCGTCACCGAGGTGACGTGAACGTGGCAGTCGATGAATCCGGGGACCGCGTACAGGTCGGTGCCGTCCAGGTCACCGGGCGCGAGTGGGCCGGGAGTGTCGGCCGCGACGGCGGTGATCCGGTCGCCCTCCAGGGTGATCCGCCGGTCCCTGAGCACCTGTTCGCTCTCGGGGTCCACCACGTGGACGTGTCTGATGTCCATTCCGGTACGCCGCTCCTCGTTTCCGCTACGCCGATCCGCCGGTCGCCTGCTCGCTCGCGCCCCCGGCGCTCAGGTGCCGAACAGCTCGTCGACGGTGGTCGTGGTGTTGGCGTTGCCGACCATGAAGCCGTAGTCACCCGGTGCGGTGCGGGTGTAGCCCTCGCGACTGAGCACCAGGATGTTGGAGTCGTAGGGCGCGACGAGCTGTTCCAGCGTCTCGAACGTGTACGGGTCCACGACCTCGCCCAGCACCGTGCCGCCCTTGATCACCTCACCGAGCCGGTCCGGGGTGAAGTGGGAGATCATCGTGCCGCCCTTGGACGGGCGCAGCGTGACGAGTTCGGTCATCACCGTCTGCCGCTCGACGATGGCCTCCGGGGCGCCTGCCAGCATGCCGATGCCCTTGAGCATGTTGCGGCCCTGGCGTACGGCCTTGTCCAGGAAGGCGTTGGTCAGTTGGCCGCCGCCGCCGAGTTCGCAGACGGTCGAGGCGATGCTGTTCTTGATGGCCCACGCGCTGGAGGTGCCCTCGTAGGGCTCGTGGTGGTAGAGCAGCCCGGCGCCGAAGGAGGTGGCCATCTCCCGGCCGTCGTCCATGAGGTACGAGTACTCGACCGTGGAGTACAGGCCGCTGGAGTGGAAGTCCACGAAGTAGTCGGCCTGGAGCATGATCTCGGCGAGCACGGCGGCCAGTTGCTCGGTGACCGAGCCGTTGCGGTCGCCGGGGAAGATGCGGTTGAGGTTGAGGCCGTCCTGCGGTGTGAAGCGGGACATCGCCGCGTACGCGTACGGGTTCGCCACCGGTACGGCGACGATCGTGCCCGCCAGCTCTGCGGGGTCGACCGACGAGACGAACCTGCGTATCTCCTCGGGGCCCATGGCCTCGTCGCCGTGGACTCCGCCGAAGGCGACCAGGGTGGGTCCCGGCCGGGCGCCGGTCAGGCGGTGGACGGTCAGTGCGAGGTCGTGCCCGCTGTCCACGCGGGTGACGGGGACGGTCTCGATGGTGCGGCCGGGCTGCGCGGCCGGGGTCCCGGTGGCTGTGGTGTCGCTCATCCGCTGTGTCTCCTTGCTGGTACGGCAATGGGTACGGGGATCAGTGCTCGGGCTCATATCGGTGCCGGGGGCCCGGGACGGTGTCCCCGGCCGGCCGAGGTCACCGCATCTCGCCGATCGCGGACGCCTCCTGGCGCAGCGCGGGAACGGCTCCTTCGGCGAGGTCGAGGGTGAAGCGGGCGGCCGGCCCGCTGATGGAAAGACCGGCGACCGCCAGACCGTCCGGGCCGATGACGGCGGCGGCCCGGCAGCGCAGGCCCACGCTGTAGGTCTCCTCGTCCACGGCGTAGCCGCGCCGCCGTGCCTCCTCCAGCTCCGGCAGTATCTTCTCCAGCGTGGCCTCGGGGTCGGCCACGTCGGCGCCGCGCAGCAGCGCGAGCTGCCGGGCGCGCGGCAGGCGGGACATGATGGCCTTGCCGAGCGCGGAGTTGTCGGGCGGGATGAACTCGCCGATCCGGTTCACCGCGCGCAGCGGCTGCTCGGACTCGGTGCGGGCGATGATGAACATGCTGTTCCCGACGATGCGTCCGGCCGTCGTGCTCTCGCCGGTGATTCCGGTGAGCAGCCGGGTGGCCTGCTGGAGGCGGTCGTTGCTGTAGAGGTGTTCGCTGACGGCGGCGGCCATGGCGGCGAGCCGTCGGCCGGGCACGAAGCGGTGCGTGGTGGTCTCGTTGAGGAAGCCCCAGGCGACGAGTTGGGCCGTCAGCCGGGACACGGTGGACAACGGCGCTTGGGCCGCCGCCGCCAGTTCGGTGAGTGTCAGCGGCGCGCCTTCGGCGACCACGGACTGTTCCAACAGGTTGAGGATGCGCCCCATGTAGCTGGGTGATTTGGTGTTCTCGGTGGGGGCCGGTCCGGGGACTTCGGTGTCCTCTGCCATGGGTACGTGCCTCTCCTGTCGTCCCAAGTCGGTTGCGTAGGGCGGCTGTTCGGGCGGGGCGGTCACCATCCCGCGGCCCGTCCCGGGCGCCGCGGGTCGCAGTATCCGTGGCGGTGGCCGTCCGCGTCGACTTCCACCGCGTGGACGGAACCGAAGTGCCAGAAGTACGGGGTCGTCAGCCGTACGTCGGCGCCGTAGCGGGTGGCGAGCGTGTCCAGTACCCGCGGATCGACACGGGCCTCGACGGTGAACGGCTGGTCGGTCTGGGCGCCTTGGAAGCGCGGCGCGTCGATCGCCTCGGGCAGGCCGAGGCCGTAGCCGAGGTGGTTGGCCAGCACGATCGCGGTGGCACGCGCGGACAGGCCGGGTGAGCCGAGGGCGAGGTGCGGTGCCCCGTCGCGGGCGACCATGGTGGGTGGGAACGGCGACAGGACGCGCCGCCCTTCGCCGTTGCCGGTGCCCGGGAAGCTGTTGCCGCTGTTGACGGGGATGCCGTCCACCACCAGACCGGTGCCGAAGGTGGTGCCGTAGACGCTGTGGGTCAGCGACGCCATGTTGCCCGCGCCGTCCACCGCCACGACGTGGTCGGTGTTGTTGGTGTGGGGCGTGCCGGGCGGCCGGACGGTACCGCTGCTCGCCGGCACCGGGTCGCGCCTGGCGTTGCCGCGGATCAGCGCGGCCAGCGACGCCGCGAAGTCGGGTGACAGAAGTTCGTCCACCGGTACGTCGTAGGACAGCGGGTCCTTCACGAAGCGTTCGGTGAAGAACTCAGCGAAGGCCATGGCACGCCGCAGCACTTCGAGGGCTTCGGCGTCGCGCGTGTAGTGGCCCATGGCGGGCAGGTCGAAGTTCTCCAGGACGCCGAGCACGAGCGCGATGAGGACGCCCGCGGAGGACGGGGGCGGGGCGCCGACGATCTCGTGGCCCCGGTAGGCGCGGCGCACGGGCTGGGTCGCGCGCGCCGCGTAGTCGTCGAGGTCGCGGACGGTCACGGTACCGCCGGTTTCCCGCACGGCGGTCACGAAGCGGGACGCCCACGCACCGCGGTAGACGTGGTCGGGGCCATCCACGGCGATCCGCCGCATCGTCTCGGCCAGCGCCGGGCGGACCAGCCGCTCCCCGACCGGCGGTACGTGGCCGTCCGGCAGGAATTCGGCGCGGCCCGAGGGGTGGGCGGACAACCGGCCCACGGCGGCTTCGAAGGCTTCGCCGTACAGGAACGAGTACATGGGGAAACCGGCCGCCGCGACCTCGACGGCCGGTGCGAAGTAATCGGCCCAGGGAATGCTGCCGTGGCGCTCCATGGCCAGGTGCATGCCCGCCACGGCGCCGGGGACCGCGACCCGCCGGCCGGAGGAGGCGCCCAGGGCGCCGTCCACCGTCACATAGTGGTCCCAGGTGGCGGACACCGGCGGGTCGTCGCGAGTGTGGTCGAGTTCGCCGTCGATGTAGTCGTAGGTCTGCCGCGCCGCGTCGTAGTGGAGCACCGACATTCCACCGGCCAGCGTGGTCATCTGCGGTTCGACCACGCCTTGCAGGGGGACGGCAGTTAGCACCGCGTCCATGGCGTTGCCGCCGCGCCGCAGGACGTCCAGCATCGCGTCGGCGACGACGGGATGCATGGCCGAGACCATGGCGGTGCCGCCGTGAGCCGCGGTCTTCCGCCCTTGTTCGAGTGCCAGGTCCACGACCGGCCACCGGCCCTCCGTCATACCGACCCCCTTCCCTGGCCCGGCCGCGAGCCCGGCGCCGGGCCGACGCCCATGGCCGACGCCACCAGGCCGACCGGCGGGGAACCCAGGGCCATCAGCTCGCGGTGGAAGCGCGGCAGGGTGAAGTCGCTGCCCCACGCGGTCTTCGCCTGGTCGCGCAGCCGCCGCACGAGGACCTTGCCCCAGGTGTAACGGATGTACGTCGGCTCCCAGACGCCGCGCAGCGCCTCGGCCCGCGCGGCGGGACCCGCCAGGAACGCCTTGCGTTCGAAGAGGGCGACAGCGTCATCGAGGGTGAGTGCACCGGTATGGATACCGAGCGCGGCCTGTACGCGGACGGCCCGCATCATGGCCTCCTGCGCCATGCCGAACTGGTAGAGGGGACTGTCGTCCTGGTAGCCCTCCTCCCACATCATCTCCTCGGCGTAGTGGGCCCAGCCCTCGAAGAACAGCTCGGACCACAGCGTCTTGCGGATCGGCCGGTCGACCTGACCCATCATCAGTGCGTGGCTGCAGTGGCCCGGGCCGATCTCGTGGACGGCCATCACGGCCATCGCGGGCCGGTTGAAGCGGGACAGCCAGGCGCGGTGATCGTCGAGCGACCAGTGCGGGGACGGCCCGGTCACATGGAAGAGCGAGTGGCCTCGCGTCTCCCACGGCGCGGTCCAGCTCACCCTTCCCGCCGCCCAACTCCGCGCGGGCGGGCTGGGTTCGATGACGCACGCCTCGTCCACGATCGGCACCAGATCGCGCTCGCGGACGAAGCGAGCGGCCAGCGCGACCTGGGCCTGAGTGTCGGCGAGGATCCGCGGGAAGTCGCCGTGGTCGGCCCGCACCCGAGCGCTGAGCCGCCGGGTCCGAGCGGCCGGATCGTCGGCGCCCGCGGGGTCGAGGCGGGCTGCGGCATCGTCCAGGATGTCGCTCATCCGCGCGTACTCGCTGTCGGCCATGGCGGCCAGCTCTTCCAGGTCCGCCACAACGCGGTCCTCGCAGCCGAGGAGCGCCGTGAGGTCGGCCCTGCCGAGGCCGGCGGCCGGAGCGGCCTCGCGTGCGGCGTATTCGAGGTGCGCGGTCAGCCGCGCCAGCGCGGCCAGTGCGCGGACACCGTCCTCGCCGTCGTCCTCACGGACCTCGGCGGCCATCCCGCGCGCCGCGGGCAGGAACATCCCGGCGACGGAGGACGACAGTTCGTCCAGCGCCTCGATCGCATTGTCCACGGCGTCCGGCCAGAGCCGCAGGTGGCGGCGCCTGGCCTCCTCGCGTACCGCGCCGTCGTCGTAGGGCCGGTCGTACGACGACAGGTCCAGTGCCTCGATATGGACCCAGGGGTCCCAGCGGTGCTGGCGGATACGGCCGAACCGGGTCCGCATGGCGTTCTCGGTGGCCGCGAGCTGTGCTTCGTCGTGCGCGTCGTCCAGCGCGGGACCGCCGAGCGCGGCGAGCGCCGAGGCCACCCCGGGCGGCGACAGATCGACGATCGTGCCGTCGTACTCGTCGTGCAGTCCTGAGTACTCGCGCAGGTAGGCGGCGTCCAAGTCGCAGACGTGGCGCAGCCGTGGGAACAGCTCAGCCATCGGTGGTCTCCCTGGTGGTGGTACGAGGTCGGGCGGTGTACGGGTAGGCGGTCGCGGGTACGGGGTCGCCTGTATGTCGTCGCGGGCCGCGGTCGGTCACAGTTCCAGTCGGCGTCCGCGCTGGACGACGCGCAGGAGCAGCGCACCGAGTCCGACGACGAGCACCGAGAGCGCGGTCATGATCGTGGACAGGGCGGCGGGCGTCGGGTCCTGGTAGTTGTTGAGGTAGCCGTACATCCACACCGGCAGGGTCTGCTGGTCGGAGTTGAGCAGGAAGATCGACAGGTCGATCTCGTTGAAGCTGACGAGGAAGGCGAAGACTCCGCTGATCAGCAGGGCGGGCGCGATCTGCGGCAGCGTCGTGCCCAAGAAGGCGCGCAGCGGCGAGGCGCCGAGGTCGATCGCCGCGTAGTCGAGGGTGCGGTCGGCCCGCGTCAGGGCCGCGGACAGCAGCACGATCACGAACGGCACGGTCGCCACGGTGTGCGCGAGGACCACGGCCCAGCGACCGGAGGGCAGGCCCGCCCGAGCGAGCAGCATGAACACGGCGAAGCCGAAGGCGATCTTGGGCACCACGACGGGTGAGAACAGCGCCGACTGGACCATTCCGCTGCCCCGGAAGCGGTAGCGCACCAGGGCGACCGCACCGGCGGAACCGAGCAGTACGGCGAGCACGGCGACCAGGGCACCGATCCACACGCTGCCGACGAAGGCGTCCATGACGCCGTCTTGGTGGTAGAGGCTGGTGTACCAGCGGGTGGAGAAGCCGGGCGGCGGCCATACCCCGTAGGAGACCGACGACAGCGAGCTGATCACGACGATCGCGGCGGGCACGAGCTGGAAGGCGTACAGCACGGCCATCCACACCCCGAGTCCGCGGATGCCCCTCGGCGGCGACGGACTGGTCGTGACCCCGCCCTGGTCGGCCTCGGCGAACCGGCGCTGGAGGAGTACGAACGCTCCGGTGGAGACCAGCGCCAGGACCAGCAGCACCAGGGCGCAGACGGAGGCGCCCGGATAGTCCGTGGTGCCGACCAGGGAGTAGATGCTGGTGGACAGGGTCGCGATCCGCCCGCCGCCGAGGAGGCTGGGGGCGGTGAAGCTGGAGATGGCCAGGGCGAAGGTGAGCTGGCAGCCGGCGATGAGCCCCGGTGCGCTCAGCGGCAGGGTGATGGAACGGAAGGTGCGCCAGCGGGAGGCTCCGAAGTCGTCGGCCGCGTCGGCGAGTGTGCCGTCGATCTGGCGGAAGGTGCTGCTGATCGGCAGGACCATCAGCGGCAGCAGCGTGTGCACGAGCGCGATGACGACGGCGCTGCGCTCGTACAGCAGGTGGACAGGACCGATGCCGAACAGGCCGAGCGCGGAGTTGAGGAAACCCTCCTGGCCGAGCAGCAGTTGCCAGGCGTAGACGCTGGCGATGCCGGAGAAGACCAGCGAGGAGAAGACCACCGCGTATCCGGCGTTGCGCCAGCCGGTCCGCTTGGTGTGGTGCAGGGCCAGGGCGGTGAGGTAGCCGACGACCGCGGTGATAGCGGTGACCAGCAGACCGACGAGTACGGTCTGCCAGATCACCGACCAGTAGTAGGAGCTGGTGAGGACTTTGGCCCAGGTGGCCAAGGTGTTGGGGGTGTTGACGCCACCGGGTTGGTACTCCTGCAGGGAGTACTCGACGAGCGACTCCATGGCGAAGGCGAACACCGCGAGCAGCAGCACGATGCTGGGGGCGAGCAGCAGCATTGCGGTGCGCCGGTCGCGGCCCTTGCCGGTGAAGGTTCTGGAGTGTCCTCGGCGGGGTCCCGGCTCTTCGGGGGCGGGGCGCTCCGCCGTGGCCGTCGCCGCCCCGCTCACCTGGGCGGCTTCTCGTATGCCGCCTGGAGGGTTGTCCGCCATCGTGCAGGTCCTTCCGGTCGTGGGTGGACGTCGTCAGAACTGGCTTGTCGGAATTGGGCCGTCAGATCTTGGAGACGACTTCCTCGTTCCACCGCGCGGTCCAGGCGGCCATGTTCTTACCGACGGTGTCCCAGTCGACGTCCACGAACTTCTGGTCGGGGCCCGCGGCGATGGCCGGGATGGCCTTGAGCTTCGAGGCCAGCTTCGACGTGCTGGAGGCGGGAATCTGGATCGAGGTGTCCACCCAGCGCTGGTTCCACTTGGGCTGGAGCATCTCGTTGACGATGTCGTAGCAGACCTCAAGCTGGTCGTCGGAGCTGCCGGAGTTGATGTTCACGCCGACCGGGTCGAAGAAGGCGCCCTCGGTGGGACGGCTGTAGCCCAGCGGCGCGCCCTGGCTGCGCCAGGCGGTCGAGGTGCCCAGGTAGTGCGAGGTCAGCGGGGCCTCGCTGGTGGACAGGACGTTGAGGAACTGGGGGTTGGCCGTCACGATCGTGCGGATGTTCTTGGCGTGCTCGATCCACAGCTCGAAGCCCGGATCCATGTTGTCCCAGCCGCCCCCGTTGAGGTTGGCGGCCATGCCGATGGCCCACCAGGGGACGGTGAAGAAACAGAGCTTTCCGCGCTGGTCGGGCGACCACAGGTCGGTCCAGGACTCGAAGCCCTTGGGATACGTCTTGGTGTTGTAGACCAGCCCCATCTGGTCGGCTCCGAACACCACACCGCAGTGGTCGCGTTCGACGAACTGCGGGTGCAGTTGGGCGGTGTTGGGGATCTTGCTGTAGTCCAGCTTGAGGTACATACCGGTGGCCTTGCCCGTGGCCGTCGCGCCGCCGTTGGAGAAGACCAGGTTGTTCAGCGGCTTGTGCGGGCCGGCCTGGTAGGCGGCGGTCTGCTTGGCGAGATTGAGCGTGTCGTCGATCTTGATCTGTACGTTGGGGTGCTTGTCCTGGTACTCCTTGGCGAATTCTCTCGGCATGACGCCCAGATCGGCGCCCGCGAAGGGGGTCATGGTGATGGTGAGCTTCTTGCCCGAGCCCGAACTCGCGGACGCGCCGGGCTGCTTGTTCGAGGCGCAGGCAGCCAGGAAGAGCCCGGCCGCCACCGCACCGCCGCCGGCCAGCAGCGAGCGCCGCGACACCGGGGTACGGCTTGTTCCTTCTCCTGCGGGCGACGTGGCTCCGGCCGCCGCCTTGTCCCCATTCGAGCTGTCCGTGTTGCTGTGCATGGTCTCTCCCTGGGTGGTCAAGGCACTTCAGATGGTGGGCCCGCGCTCGGCCAGGTCCTGTCCGCGAAGATCCGCCGGACAGGCCCTAGTTGCCGGCGCCGAGCATGACGGCGGCGTCGGACGGCCAGCCGATCTCGACCTCGTCCCCCGCGGCGATCCCCCGTGCGTCCTTGGCGGGGAGTTGTACGACCAGTTCGGGCCCGGAGTCCGCCACGGCCACCTGGAAGCGGATGCTCGCTCCCTGGAAGGTGAGGTCGGTGACGCGGGCGGTGAAGAGATTGTCGAAGCCGGTGGTCAGCCTGGGCCGCATGGCGATGGCCTCCGGCCTGACCGACAGCGCCGTGCCGGGGCCCGGGGTGCGGCAGGTGAAGCCGTCCGCGCGCAGCACCCGGTCATCGACGGCGCCGCGGATGATGTTGGTGTCGCCGAGGAACGTGGCGACGAACTCGGTGGCGGGGCGGTCGTAGAGTTCGTCGGGCCGGCCGACCTGTTCGACGCGGCCCCCGTTCATCAGGGCGATCCGGTCGGAGATGGTGAACGCCTCGGTCTGGTCGTGGGTGACGAAGACGAAGGTGGTTCCGGACTCCTGCTGGATCTGCTTCAGAGCGCGCTGCATCTGTACCCGCAGCCGCAGGTCCAGCGCGCCCAGGGGTTCGTCGAGCAGCAGTACGGCGGGCTTGTTGGCCAGGGCGCGAGCGATCGCCACCCGCTGCTGCTGCCCTCCGGACAACTGCGCGGGCTTGCGGGTGGCGTAACCCGTGAGGTCGACCAGGTCGAGCATGTCGGTGACGGTCGTCCGGATCTCCGCGCGTGACTGGCGGCGGATCTTCGGGCCGAAGGCGATGTTTTCGGCCACGGTGAGGTGCGGGAAGAGCGCCAGTTTCTGGAAGATCAGGTTGGTCGGCCGCTTGTTGGGCGGCACTTCGGTCATGTCCTTGCCCGCGATGGCGACGGTGCCTTCTGTGGGCTGTTCGAGACCGGCGAGTATGCGCAGTGTCGTGGACTTCCCGCATCCCGACGGTCCCAGGAGCGAGAAGAACTCACCGCGCCTGATGTCGAGGTTCATGCTGGTCACCGCGGTCTCGCCGCCGGGATAGGTCTTGCTGACATTGGTCAATCGGGCGTCGAGAGCCGACGGATCGTCCGGGTTCACAGCTTTCACCTGAACTTCCATTCATTGGAACTTGGCTTCCACTGGGGTGGGCAGGACGCTAAGTGAGTAACAAGGGTGCGGTCAACGGTCGATGACGAAGTTCTTGAATCGGCGACGATTCTCAGGGCACTGTTCCAGCCATCCGGCCGGACTCGGAAGCGGGCACAGGGCCCGCTCGCCCGAGCGCTCAACACCCGTCTGTCACCTGGGAGTTCACTCCCTCGGCTGCGTCCGGGCCGGCCCGGACGGAGCGCCGTCGCACCGGGCCCGAATACCCGTACGATCCGTCCGGTAAAATCTGTGTTACGCGCGTGGCCTGTACAGCGCCCTCACGGACCGGAGCACCGGCACAGGGCAGCGAGTCATGTGAACCACCCACCGGCTGAGACCCCACCAGGGGCAGCGCGGCACCCCGCGCGCCCGTGGTCGGAACCAGTACATGGCTCGGGCCGTTCCACCGGCCGACGGGCGGATGACACCGCAAGGTCGCGCGGAGCGGGGATTCCTAGAGGGTGTCTTCAAAGTAGCGCCGTCCGCCTGCAAGGCGGGGCCCGCGGCGGCTGGTGCGTGCGATCGCAAGGCGGAGGATCGCTCTCGTACTGGAC